>NZ_JUUO01000133.1 GCF_001074975.1 Streptococcus pseudopneumoniae
TACAACAAAGTAGGCTCCATAATATCCATAGGGGATTTACCCACTACAAATATTATAGAGCCTACTTAAATACTTTTTCCGGGCAATAATGTAACTGGTAAGAAGTAACCTGTTGTGGCGACTTCCTTGCCTTCGATCTTTTGTAAGAGAAGATCAACCGTTAGGCAGGCAATCTCTTCCAAGGGTTGCTTGATAGTAGCCAGTTGAGGGTAGTAATTCTCGATGAAGTAGGTACCATCATAGCCAATGACTTTAAGCTCTTCTGGGACAGAAATTCCTAACTCTTGAGCGATTTTAATGACCAGAATAGCTGTTAAGTCATCTGAAGCAAAGATGGCATCTGGTTTTTGTCGGGTCAAGATATTCTTGATTTCCATTTCTTTCCTGACTGGAGAAAAGTCACTGGAAACATTGATAATAGGAGCTTTGGGGAGTACGGATGCAAAACCAGCGTGGCGTAGTCCAGTTGGCGAATTAGAATTGTCATTCCCTGTAATCATGATGATAGACTGGGCGCCTGTCTTGACCAAGGTTTGGGCGGCTAGGACCCCACCAGCATAGTTGTCAGAGGAGACGACAGGAATGTCTGGTGACAGATTTCGGTCAAAGGAAATAATCGGTGCCGTCACACGATTGTAGTCTTCGATTCCCAAGTTGTGACTACCCGAAATGATGCCGTCCACCTGATTGGCTTCCAACATTTCGAGGTATTCACGTTCCTTCTCAGAATCGTGCTCACTGTTGCAGATGATGGTCTTGTAACCATTCTTGAAGAGTTGGTGTTCCAATTTATCAATCAATTCAGCATAGAAAACATTGGAAATATTTGGGAAAATCAAACCGATTAACTTAGCTGATTTTCCTTGCAGGCTACGAGCTAAATTGTTGGGCTTATAGCCCAATTCCCGCATGGCTTCATTGACTTTTTGGATGGTTTTCTCAGATAGATAACCTTTTTTATTGATAACCCGAGAAACGGTAGTAGGGCTGACGCCTGCAAGTTTGGCGACATCAGTTAGTTTTGCGACCATAATCTAATTCATAGTATCTTCCAGTTGGGTTTCCAGATTTGATGAGAATACCATTTTGGTCTGCATGTGGGAAGACACGACCAGAAAATACTTTTTCTCCTTTGTTGATGAAAATTTCAAAGACAGAGTTATCGATGAAAATCGTAGCAGTAGTGGCCTGATTGTCGATTGGGCAAGAACGAGTTGTACCAAATTCTTGGGCGTACTGTTCACCAGCTTGGCTACGATCCACTGTCACTTGACCATTTACAAGGTCAAAGTTGATGGAAAGTCCCTTGCCTTCTTTGTCAGCAAGTAAGACAATCTCGCTCTGGCTATTGGCTTCCAAGTTGAGTTCGAGTTCGTAAGTGTTATTGGTTTGAGCACGATTTGAAAACACCTCTTCAGAGGCACGAAGGTCCTTGATAGCTGCGACTGGGTATTGGTAGAGTTTGCCGTCTTTGATAGTGAGTTCCTTGACCAAAGAGAAGGTTCCTTGGTGGTCAAAACAGTCAGATGGATATGAAACATCAGGCAAGCCAAGCCAGCTAACAGCTAGAGCACGTCCATCAGGAGCGTTGAAGGCTTGAGTTGCATAGGCTTCGAAACCATAGTCCATATTTTGAAGTTGAGACACATCTACCATTTTGGCATTTTCAGGGTCAAAGGAAGCCCCAATCTTAAACATATTTGGATAGATATTGTCGTAGTCTAGAACTTTCTTATCCAATCCTTGTGGGCAGTAGAGAAGGACAGGTTGCTCCCCGAAAAAGACCAGATTTGGACATTCCATCATGTAGGCAGTACGGTCGTTAGCAAAGTCAAGGTCACCAACCTCCTGCCAGTTTGTGTAATCGTTGTCTACAGCCTTATAAAGACGAACGAAGCCTTTTTTCTCTAAGTCCTGACCACCGACGATAGCATAGTATTGACCTTTAAAGTTAAAAATTTGTGGGTCACGGAAGTGGTCAGTAGAGTCTGCTGGCTGGTCAATCAAGATCTTGTCAATCTTGGTAATCTTGCCATCCTTATCAATCAAAGCCCCAATCTGGTAAGGGTGACGGATCCAGTTTTCATCACGGACATTTCCTGTATAAAATAAGAACAAGTTATCACCAAACTGCATGGCAGAACCAGAGTAGGCACCGTGGCTATCTAATGGAGTGTCAGGCAAAACTTTGACTCCAGTTTCTCTAAAGTGAACCAAGTCATCACTTTCCAATTGTACCCAAGATTTTAAACCGTGGGCTGCACCGAAAGGAAAGTTCTGATAAAAAACAATCCACTTGCCATCAAAGTAAGAAAAGCCATTTGGGTCGTTTAGAAGTCCTGTTTTTGGCTCAACATGGTAATGAGTATGCCATGGAGATTGTACCATATTTTCCTTTATATGTTGAATTTCTTCTTGCGTCCAATCTTGATAAAGTCTGTAACGACGCTCAGTTGTCCATTCCATTCATTCATTCCTCCAATAATCTTATCACTTTTAATAGTAACCGTTTTCGGTAAAAAATGCAAGCCATTTATGTTAAAAAAGAGAAAAATCTGTCGAACGTTTATCATAAAAAGAAACCAGAAAATCAATCATCTATCTACATAAAATTGAAAGAAAGTGAAACAAAACCCTTTTTAACTCACATTTTAAACTATTTTTTTAAAGAATCTCTTAAGAAACCCTCAAAATCTATCAAAAAAAGACCTTACTCTAAGAAACAAATATTTTTTCTGCAAAACGCTTGACATATTTTTGAAAGATGATAAAATAATACTCGTAGGGCGAGTAAAATCGCTTTCATACAAGAATAAATTTTTTATAAGGAGATTTTTGCAAATGAACAATCAGGAAATTGCAAAAAAAGTCATCGAAGCCTTGGGCGGACGTGAGAATGTTAACAGTGTAGCTCACTGTGCAACTCGCCTCCGTGTTATGGTAAAAGATGAAGCGAAGATCAATAAGGATGCTATCGAGAACTTGGAAAAAGTTCAAGGTGCTTTCTTTAACTCAGGTCAATACCAAATCATCTTTGGTACAGGTACAGTTAACAAGATGTACGACGAAGTTGTAGCTCTTGGTTTGCCAACATCATCTAAGGATGAAATGAAGGCAGAAGCGGCTAAACAAGGAAATTGGTTCCAACGTGCCATCCGTACTTTCGGTGACGTCTTCGTTCCAATCATTCCAGTTATCGTAGCAACTGGTCTCTTCATGGGTGTTCGTGGTCTCTTGAATGCTCTTGGGGTGGCACTTCCAGAAGATGTGACAACTTACACTCAAATCTTGACTGACACAGCCTTCATCATCTTGCCAGGTTTGGTTGTGTGGTCAACCTTCCGTGTATTCGGTGGTAACCCAGCTGTTGGTATCGTTCTTGGTATGATGCTTGTTTCTGGCTCACTTCCAAACGCTTGGGCCGTTGCTTCTGGTGGTGAAGTGACTGCTATGAACTTCTTCGGATTTATCCCAGTTGTTGGTTTGCAAGGTTCCGTTCTTCCAGCTTTCATTATCGGGGTTGTCGGAGCTAAATTTGAAAAAGCTGTCCGCAAGGTTGTTCCAGATGTGATTGACCTCTTGGTAACACCATTCGTGACACTTTTGGTTATGTCTATCCTTGGACTATTTGTCATCGGACCAGTCTTCCACGTTGTTGAAAACTACATCCTTCTTGGAACAAAAGCTATTCTTAACTTGCCATTTGGTCTTGGCGGTTTCTTGATTGGTGGAGTTCACCAAGTTATCGTCGTATCAGGTGTTCACCACATCTTCAACTTGCTTGAAGTTCAATTGCTTGCTGCTGACCATGCTAACCCATTCAACGCTATCATCACAGCTGCTATGACTGCTCAAGGTGCTGCAACTGTAGCAGTTGGTGTGAAAACTAAAAATCCAAAACTTAAAACACTTGCTTTCCCAGCTGCTCTTTCTGCCTTCCTAGGTATTACTGAGCCTGCTATCTTCGGGGTTAACTTACGTTACCGTAAACCATTCTTCCTTTCATTGATCGCTGGTGCAATCGGTGGTGGATTGGCATCTATCCTTGGTCTTGCTGGTACTGGTAATGGTATCACAATCATCCCAGGTACAATGCTTTATCTTGGTAACGGACAACTTCCACAATACCTTCTTATGGTAGCTGTATCATTTGCCCTTGGTTTTGCCCTTACTTACATGTTTGGTTATGAAGATGAAACTGATGGAGAATCAACTGTAAAAAAGCCTGAAGTTAGCGAAGAAGTAGTAGAAACTGCATCTAAGCTAGCAGACCAAACAATCCAAACACCAATCGTTGGTGATGTAGTTGCCCTTTCAGATGTTAACGACCCAGTCTTTTCAAGCGGAGCTATGGGACAAGGTATTGCTGTGAAACCTAGTGAAGATGTTGTTTATGCACCAGCTGATGCTGAAGTGACAATCGTCTTCCCTACAGGTCATGCTTATGGATTGAGAACAGCAAACGGAGCTGAAATTTTGATCCACGTTGGTATCGACACTGTTTCAATGAACGGTGAAGGCTTCAACCAAAAAGTTGCTCAAGGTGACAAGGTTAAAGCTGGAGATGTTCTTGGAACATTTGACTCAGCTAAGATTGCTGCTGCAGGTCTTGATAACACAACTATGATTATCGTAACAAACACTGCAGACTTTTCTTCAGTAAATCCAGTTGCTTCTGGATCAGTTGCTAAGGGTGATGCAATCATCGAAGTTAAAGCTTAATAGATTCATAAAAACGAACAAATGTTATGTTTGTTCGTTTTTGCTTGAATGGTAAGATTTACAGAGGAAAATCTAAAAAATAGAGCCGTTTTCAATCTGAAAATATGCTATAATAAAGAAAAATAAATACAAGAGGTTTATCATGACAAAACTATACGGAAGCTTGGAAGCAGGCGGTACAAAATTTGTCTGTGCTGTCGGAGATGAAAACTTTAATGTTGTAGAAAAAACACAATTCCCAACAACAACACCTATCGAAACTATCGATAAAACCATCGAGTTCTTCTCAAAATTCGATAATCTTGCTGGTCTTGCAGTTGGTTCATTTGGTCCGATTGATATTGACAAAAACTCAAAAACTTATGGCTTTATCACAACGACTCCAAAACCAAACTGGGCAAATGTGGACTTGCTTGGTGCCCTTCGCCGCGCCCTCAACGTGCCAATGTACTTCACTACAGACGTAAACAGCTCTGCTTATGGTGAAGTGGTTGCCCGTAACAATGCTGGTGCTCGTATTGAAAACTTGGTTTACTACACAATCGGTACAGGTATCGGTGCAGGTGTCATCCAACGTGGTGAATTCATCGGTGGTGTGGGTCACCCTGAAATGGGTCATTATTATGTGGCTAGACACCCAATGGATATTGAAAAAGAATTTAAAGGTGTTTGTCCTTTCCATAATGGATGTCTGGAAGGTTATGCAGCTGGTCCAAGTTTGGAAGCTCGTACAGGTGTTCGTGGGGAAAATATCGAACTTAACAACTCTGTATGGGATGTTCAAGCCTACTATATCGCTCAAGCTGCAGTTAATGCTACAGTGACTTTCCGTCCAGACGTGATCGTCTTTGGTGGTGGGGTCATGGCTCAACAACACATGTTGGACCGTGTCCGTGAGAAATTTACAGCTCTTCTCAATGGTTACCTACCAGTACCAGATGTGCGTGACTACATCGTGACGCCAGCAGTCGCAGGAAATGGTTCTGCCACACTTGGGAACTTTGTCCTTGCAAAAGAAGTTTCAAAATAAAGCATAAAATCCGCTTGGGAAACCAAACGGATTTTTGTTTGAAGACAATGTTTTTTGAGCCTTTCCTTAAGTGATTACGGACGGTAGCGACTTTCTTCGAAATTCCATACCTAAACTTTGAGTCTAATGTCTCAAAGTTTCCGAACACCTGAAACCATTAGATTTCAGGTGTTTCTATCACGGCGGAAAGGCTAGGTGAATCCTCGCTTCACTATCGAAAAATAGGCATGATTTCCATACCAAAGTATATTCAGTATCAAGCTATAGTCAATCTACGCTCTAAAAATCCGCTTGGGAAACCAAACGAATTTTTTACGTGTCAAAGCATTTGCCAGAAAAAGTCGATAATATAGGTCAGACCGTAGGTATAAACCACGAGGGTAAAGGGCTTAGTCAGAATGATGATGGTCATATAGCGCTTGAAGCTCATCTTGGTCAAGGCAGCCAGCATACAGAGAAAATCAGCTGGGCTAATGGGCCAAATCATCATAAAGATAAAGAAACGGTCAAAACGATTGCCCTTATCCAACCAGCCGATATACTTGTCATAGGTGCGCTTGCTGACGACAGACTGGACAAAAGCAGCCCCATAGAGGCGCACCAGATAAAAGATAATGGCACAGCCAATCACGATTCCGATATAGTTGTAGATTGTCCCGATGATGTGACCGTAGATAAAGACCCCAGCCACTGAGGTCAAGGCACCAGGAATGATAGGGACGACCGTCTGTAAAATCTGTAAAAAGATGAAGAGAGGTGGTCCCCAGATACCTGCCTGCTGGATAAAGGCAGAGAGGGTTTCCTTAGACTGTAAAATCCCAGCCTGATAAGCCCAAATACAGAAAATCAAACTCCCAACCCCACCGACAATCGATGAGATATTGATAACTTGCTGTAGAAGGGGAGAAACAGCTTTCATTTGTTTATCCTGTGACATGTAAACTCCTCATAGATAGTATAACTCTACTATACCATATTTTGGAGGATAAAGGGGGAAGATTGCTTTTGCAATGGGAAGAGTGATGGATTTTGAGACTAAACATGCTATAATAAAGGGAGCAGACAAGTAGCAAAGGAGAGAGTATGATACAGGTAAAACCAGAACTGGAGATAGAAAAACAACTGATCAGCCAACTGGTAACTGGGGAAAGTCAATGGACATATAGAGAAGACCTCAAAACAGAAGAGCAATTATGGGAAAATTTCTTTGAAAAGCTAGCCCAGAACAATGTGGCTCTATTGGCAGATTATCCCCTGACAGAACAGGAAAAACGCCAGATAAAGAATCAACTGAACTTTGTTAGCTACTATGATGCAGCCAAGTGGTTGGTAGGCGAAAATGGCATTGCCAAGGTTGAGGTTCAGAGAGAAGATGCTAGTTTGGGGACTATCCGTTTATCTGTCATTTGGCGAGATAATATCGCAGCTGGCAAGTCTAGTTATGAAGTTATCAATCAAGTCGTGAGAGACAAAGTAACTCCTCAGGATCAAGACCGTAGGTTGGATGTGACCCTCTTGATCAATGGTCTTCCAATGATTCAAATCGAGCTTAAAAGTCCCCGAGTTGCTTTTTTAGATGCCTTTCATCAAATTAAAAAATATGACCGCGAAGGTAAGTTCCGTGGCATCTACTCTAGCTTACAGATGTTTGTTGTGACCAATAAGGTAGACACACGCTATATCGCTGCAGCTCGTGAAAATAAACTCAACAAGCAATTTCTAACCAAGTGGGTGGATAAGGATAACCAACCCTTAACGAGCTTGACCAGTTTTGCCCACGAAGTCCTTTCCATTCCTCGTGCCCACCAGATGGTTATGCAGTATTCTGTCCTTGATGATAGTAAGAAGGCTCTTATCCTTCTGCGTCCTTACCAGATCCACGCCATCGAAGCAGTGCAAGAAGCTTCTCGCCAGCAAGCATCAGGATATGTCTGGCACACGACAGGTTCAGGGAAGACCTTGACCTCCTATAAGGTAGCTCGGAATCTCCTCCAGATTCCATCCATCCAAAAGACGATTTTTGTCGTTGACCGCAGGGACTTGGACCAACAGACCACATCATCCTTCCTCTCTTATGCGACCAATGATGTCATCGATATCGATGAGACGGATAATACCCATGATTTGGTAAAGCGACTAGGAAGTAATGATAAGCGTGTGGTGGTAACTACTATCCAGAAAATCACCACCATGATGCGCAAGTTTGAGCAAGGACTTTACCAGCGTGATGCTGACAAAATCAAGGGTCTCCGAGTGGCCTTTGTCGTGGATGAATGCCATCGTGCCGTGACGCCACAAACACAAAAAGACATTAAGGTCTTTTTCCCACAATCTCTCTGGTATGGTTTTACAGGCACACCTATCTTTAAGGAAAATAAACGCCAGCAGGTCGGTGACCTAGCCCAAACCACCCAGCAACAGTACGGTGACCGTCTCCATGAGTATACGGTCAAGGAAGCCATCCATGATGGAGCAGTTTTGGGCTTTAAGGTGGATTATCGCAATACCCTCATCACGGATAAATCTGAAAATGACATACCAGATACTGTCTACGAGGATGAGGAACATATGCTGGAAGTCTTGGATGCCATTATCAATAAATCGCGTCAACAGTTAGGCTTCCAAAAAGGAGTTGGTAAGACCTACAATGCCATCCTAACCGTCAAATCCATCCCTCAAGCTCAAGCCTACTATGACCTCCTCAAACGAGTCAAGGCTGGGGAGACAAGAGTCAAGGTATCGGAAAGGGTCAAGCAGGTCCTTCCAGACTTTCCAAAAGCGACTATCACCTACTCGGTCACAGAAAATGAAGAAGACTCAAGAGCCAATCAAGACCACATGAAGCAGGTCTTAGAGGACTACAACCAAGAGTTTGATACCCACTTTACCATGGCGGATCTTCGTAGCTTTAATACGGATGTCAATAATCGTCTAGCTAGAAAGCAGGACAAATCCCTCTATCGCAAGGAGCAGTTGGACTTAGTTATCGTAGTCAATCGTCTCTTAACGGGATTTGATGCCCCTTGTCTATCGACTCTCTTTATTGACCGAAAACCCATGCAACCGCAGGACTTGATTCAGGCTTTTAGCCGAACCAACCGTATCTTTGATTCTAGTAAGACCTATGGTCATATCATCACCTTCCAAAAGCCCCTAGCTTTTAAGGAAGCAGTGGATAATGCACTCAAACTCTACTCAAATGGTGGAGAAAACGAGGTCCTAGCCCCAAGCTGGGAAGAAGAAAAGAGGAACTTTTTACGGAGTTGCAGTGATTTCAAAAATCTTGCTACTGATGACTATGTGAATGGTCTA
This sequence comes from Streptococcus pseudopneumoniae, assembly GCF_001074975.1. Classification (GTDB taxonomy): domain Bacteria; phylum Bacillota; class Bacilli; order Lactobacillales; family Streptococcaceae; genus Streptococcus; species Streptococcus pseudopneumoniae_D. The sequence continues at coordinate 9,065 of NZ_JUUO01000133.1, forward strand.
GATTTTGAGCAAGTCTCTACGCCTGAGTTGAGGAAACTAGCTAAAACCTATCAAGCCTTTGATAAATACCTAGCCTCTATCCGAGTGTATAAAGAGTATGATGAGGAAGAGCTTTACAGTCATACGGGACTTGATGGAGAAAAGTTGGAAAGGTATCTGGGACTTTATCGAAATGTCCTTGCAGAATTAAAAAGTCGAGTAGAGGATGATGACGATGGAGAGCCGCTTGATATCCACTATGAACTGGAGTCTATCCAAGTGGACGAAATTAACTATGCCTATATCCTAACCTTGATCCAAAGTTTGATCCAAAGTTTGATTGAACAAGGTCAGAGTCAAGAAAAGAACCTAAGCGCTCAAGATAAGGAAGCCGTGGATAATTATATTCAGAGTCTTGAGAAGACCAATCCGAATCTTGCCCAGATCATCACTGAACTGTGGAGAGAGGTACAAGAACATCCAGAAAGCTATCGCGGTCAGTCTATCGTAAATATCTTGGATCAGATGATAGAGGCGGTTATCCAGCAACATATCCAAGTCTTTAGCAAGCGCTGGTATGTCGGAGAGGATGAACTCCGTTACTATGTCGAGCACTACCGTAAGGGAGCTAAAAAACAACTAGGAGAAAGCCAGCTAACCAAGAGCCAGCGCTATCAGGACTATAAGCTAGAGGTGGCGGATGCCCTCAATCCTCTCCTCTATAAAAAACAAATCAAGGAAGCCTATACCCAGCTAGTAGAGGAAGTTATTGAGCCATTGAGGGTTGGGAGATAGAATGTAATACGGAAAAATAATATGAAAATTAATAGTAATTCAATAAGAATTAAAGATGTTACAACTCATCTTGGAACATTTGATATTTCATCAAATAATAAACTAGAAGTTTTTTCTTTTATTATAAATGCAAATGATTTTGACTATAAAAACGCAACAGAACAATTATTAGAATCAGTTGCAGAGTTTGCTTTATCCAGAAAAATAAATAAAGAATATAAAGATAAGCCATTAGCTCTATCTAAAAAGGCTAGAGAAAAATTTAGGGATTATACAGAAAATAAAGGAGAGCTTGGAGAATTTTTTTTATATTGCTTTTTGGAAGGGCATCTTGGAGCGCCTAAAATTTTATCAAAGCTAGAACTTAAAACAGCTAAAAATATGTATGTAAATGGAGCTGACGGTTTACATTATTTAAAATTAGTTGATGGAAATTATCATTTAATTTTTGGAGAATCAAAGGTTGAGAAAAAATTAACCGATGGATTAAGACATGCTTTTGAGTCCATAAGTGATTTCAAAAAAGGTAAAAATAAAAAAGATAATGATAAAAGTGGAATAATGTTTGAGAGAGGGTTATTAAATTCAAATCTTGATAGAGAAATTGAAGATGAAAATGAGAAACTATTTTTAAAAAGTATTATTTATCCATCAACTAAGTCAGGTTTTTATGTAGATGATGCTTTTGGAATTTTTGTTGGATTTGAGTTTAACTATACTGATTTGCAAAAATTATCTAATAATGATTTTCGAGAAGTTATCAAAGACAAAATTATAGAAGTGACAAAAAAACAAATTAAAAATATTAACAAATATGTAGAAAATTATAAATTATTTGGACATACTTTTTACATTTATGTTTTACCTTTTGCTAATATTGAAGATGATAGGGAAATGATTTTAAAGGAGTTGTTAAGTTAATGAACTTTATAGAAGAGTTAACAGAAGAGGCACTTTGTGATGAATATTTAATTTATTTAATTACTAAAATTGAAAAGAGTTACGGTGAGTTTTTATTTAATAGTATTTGTAGTAGCAGTATAGATGAAAAAGAGTTTTATGATTTAATGCGATTCACTGATATTCTATCTAGAAGTAATAATTCGAAGGCAAAAAATTTAGTTTTGAAGATTATAGCGCTTTGTAATGAACTGCCCAATATAAAAGAAAATCCTGATTTTAAAACTTTTGCTTCAAGTGCTTTGATAAAAATGGGAAATTTTCCATCTCTAAATATAGTAAATCCAGAAGGTGAAATGAATGATGAAATTATTGTTGATAAAGTAATAAAGGAAGTTTTTCAAGAGTCACCTAAAGAAGGATATATCTTTACAGATGCTCAATATAAGTTGTTTGAGAACTTAAAAGATAGTAATCATTACAGCTTTTCTGGTTCGACATCTTTTGGAAAATCTTTTGTAATTGAGTCGTTTATTAAATATATTATAGATACTAAAAACTCCAGTGAAAATATGGCTATCGTAGTTCCGACCAGAGCATTAATACATCAAGTGACCTTGAAACTAAAAAACGAACTAGGAAATGATAGCTATGAAATTATTTCTTATCCGCAAATACCATTACTGTACAAGAAAAAAGATAAGCGTTATATCTTTGTATTTACTCCAGAGAGGTTAATTTCATATTTTGCTGAAGTTTCTAATCCTTCCATAGGATATTTATTTGTTGATGAAGCGCAAAAGTTGTTAAATGATGATACACGTGCACCACTACTATATCATTCTATTGCTCAAGCTAAAAGAAAAAGTGTTAACATCTATTTTGCTTCTCCTAATATTCTAAATGTAGAAGATTTTTTAAAACTTTTTGGTAGCAGTCAGGAAGAAAGTATGGCAATTGGTGAAAAATCAGTGACACAGAATAAATTTTTCATTGATTCATTTAATAAAAAATCTATAATGCTTTTAGAAGATCAAACAGAGTATGCCTTAGAAGGATTAAATTACTTTAAAACTGAAGATGCGAATATAAGAGAAATCCTTATAAAACTGGGAGGGAGTCATCAAAATATAGTATATTGTAACACTGTGAACTATACTTTAAAATTTTCAGTGAATTTTGCACAGAGTTTGCCAGATTTAAATAATGGGAAATTAGAAAAACTGATAAAAATAGTCTCTACAAGCATCCATAAAGAGTATTACTTGATAGATTGTTTACGCAAGGGGGTTGCTTATCATTTTGGAAATTTGCCACAGACAATTCGAGAAGGAATTGAGGAATTGTTCAAAGAAGGGGTTATAAAATATTTATTTTGTACATCAACACTTTTAGAGGGAGTGAATTTACCAGCCAAAAATATCTTTATTTTTTCCGAAAAAATAGGGCAACGAAAAATGGATGATATTGATTTCTGGAATTTGTCTGGTAGGGCTGGTAGATTGACTATAGATCTAAGTGGGAATATCTTCTGCTGTCATGTAGTTGATAAAAAAGGATATTGGAAAGATAGTGACTTTGCAATTTTAAAGAAAAGAACAATTGAACGAAAGACTCCTATATTATTAAAAAACAGCAATCGAAATCTCTATAAAAATATAAATAATGTATTGAATAATGCGCCGTTGACCAATAAGAATTTAACAGATTCTGAAAAGAAAATTTTGGAAATGTATTCGAATATACTTTTATACCAAGATATTGTTGAGAGTTCTTCAATATTAAAAGATAAATTCTTAGAGAAAATAGGCGATAATGGTAGAAAAACGTTAAAGAAAAAACGTTCAGAATTAGAAGTTCCTGAAAAAATTATAGAACAGAGTATTAATATTAACCTAGACTCGCAAAATAAAATTTTGACTAGCTCAGCTACTGCTTTTCCAAATAGTTTTGACTATGATGCATGTTTTGAAATATTGAAAATACTATGTCAAAAATATGATTGGCTTTATTTAGAAAGCGGTGGGAATCGTCCATTGTTAAAAAAAGAAAGTCAACTTAAATATTTAGCTGCATTGATGTCAAATTGGATTAGCGGTATATCGCTCAATCAAATTATTAATTATATGACAAATTACTACCATAACAAAGGGAATCCCAGAGAGATAGAGATAGAAAAAAATCTCTACATTACTTTTGATAAATTTAATAGAGAACATATAAATGCGTTGATTAATCAAATTATTGGTGACATAAATACTAAAATTCAATTTAAAATAAAAAATTATATAACGAATTATACTCTATTACTTATTGAGAAAGGCATAGAGATTGATAGTGAGTGGTCTAATTATTTAGAGTATGGGACTACTGATCGTCAAGTGGTAGAATTGCAAAATTTAGGTTTTTCTAGAGCAACCTCCTTACTTCTTAAAGAAGAATTTATTGATCAATTTGTTTATAATGAGATAGGAGAAATTGTAGAAATAAAAGAGGAAGAATTGAAAAACGCCTTGGATTCAGAAAGATTTTCTGAGGAACTTCATGAAATCAGTAAAATATTGAGATGGGAGAAATGAAAAAATGAGTGTTCCTAGAATCAGAGTAGATGGTTTTAACAAGAATTTTGAAAAAAAAATATTTGGTGAAATTGTAAGGTCAGAAAGTACAAGAATGTATATTAAAAGTGTTGTAAGTGATTTAGGGAAGTATGAAGTCATACAACAAGGGGATATACCAATTTTAGGTTATTCTGACGACCGACCATTTGAAAAATACAAAAGTGTTATTCTTTTTGGAGATCATACTTTATCATTATATCGACCTAAGGCCCCTTTTCTTCTAGCTACTGATGGAATAAAAATTTTGCAATCAACTATCTTGAAAAGAGATTATTTGTATTACCTAACTCAAAATTATATTCCAAAAAGTCAAGGCTATAAGAGGCATTTTTCGCTCCTTAAACAAGTTTTTGTTAATTATTCGCGAGACTCTTCCGAACAATCCGCCATAGGCTCCCTATTCCGCACCCTTGACGATCTGCTTGCCAGCTACAAGGACAATCTCGCCAACTATCAATCTTTTAAGGAGACCATGCTCTTCAAGATGTTTCCCAAAGCTGGTCAGACAGTCCCTGAGATTCGTTTGGATGGATTTGATGGTGAGTGGGAAAAGTCTAAATTAAAAGATGTCGCTCATCGTGTTCAGGGGAATGATGGAAGAATGGATTTGCCAACTTTAACAATTTCTGCATCAGGCGGTTGGATGGATCAAATTGACCGATTTTCTGCTAATATTGCTGGAAAAGAGCAAAAAAACTATACCCTGTTAAAAAAAGGAGAACTATCATATAACCATGGTAATTCAAAATTAGCAAAATATGGAGTTGTTTTTGAACTACAGGAATATGAAGAAGCACTTGTTCCAAAGGTTTATCACAGTTTTAGAGTTAATCAACTAGCCGATTCAAAGTTTATTGAAATTATGTTTTCAACAAAAATTCCAGATCGAGAATTAGGGAAACTCATTTCATCGGGTGCTAGAATGGATGGATTGTTAAATATTAGTTTTGATGATTTTATGAATATTTCAATTATTATTCCAACTATTAAAGAACAACAAGCCATCGGCTCCTATTTCTCAAATCTCGATAACCTCATCAATTCTCATCGAGAAAAAATTTCTCAGCTTGAGACTTTGAAAAAGAAACTCTTGCAGGATATGTTTATCTAGATGATTAGTGATAACTTTTAACAATTATATTTCAAAACTTAGAAAGAAAATTATGGAAACAACACAAACGTCCCAGTCGCTCTACCAAGCCCTGTGGAACTCAGCGGATGTTCTCCGCTCTAAGATGGATGCCAACGACTACAAGTCCTATCTCTTGGGGATGGTCTTTTATAAGTATCTGTCAGATAAGATGCTCTTTTTCGTGGCGGAGACTATGGAAGAGGGGAGTGAGAGTCTAGAGGCTGCCCTTGAGGTCTATCGTAACTACTACGAGGATGCGGACACCCACGAGGATCTTCTTGCAGTTATGAAGGACGAACTCAACTACAGTATCAAGCCTGAGTTGACCTTTACGGCTCTTGTAGCACGTGTCAATGAGGGGACCTTCCAGTTGGAAGATTTGGCTCAGGGTTTTCGTGATATTGAGCAGAGTGACGAACTCTATGAAAACCTCTTTGAAGATATTGACCTCTATTCTAAAAAGCTAGGGGCGACTCCGCAAAAGCAAAACCAAACGGTGGCGGCGGTCATGAAGGAGTTGGCTGTGCTAGATGTGGCTGGTCATGCTGGTGATATGCTGGGAGATGCTTATGAGTATCTGATTGGTCAGTTTGCGACTGACTCGGGTAAGAAGGCTGGTGAGTTCTATACACCTCAGCCTGTTGCCAAACTTATGACTCAGATTGCCTTTTTGGGTCGTGAGGACCAGCTAGGCTTTACTATCTATGATGCGACTATGGGCTCTGGCTCTCTCTTGCTCAATGCCAAGAAATACTCTCATAAACCGCAGACAGTGGTCTACTTTGGTCAGGAGCTCAATACTTCGACTTATAACTTGGCTCGGATGAACATGATTCTACACGGTGTTCCTGTTGAAAATCAATTTCTCCACAATGCCGATACACTAGATGAAGACTGGCCGACTCAAGAGCCGACTAACTTTGACGGTGTTCTGATGAACCCTCCCTACTCTGCCAAGTGGTCAGCGAGCTCTGGCTTTATGGCGGATCCTCGTTTCTCTCCATTTGGGAAACTGGCACCCCAGTCCAAGGCTGATTTTGCTTTTCTCTTACATGGTTACTACCATCTCAAGCAGGATAACGGAGTCATGGCTATCGTCCTTCCCCACGGTGTTCTTTTCCGTGGAAATGCGGAAGGAACTATTCGCAAGGCCTTGCTAGAAGAAGGAGCTATTGACACGGTTATCGGTCTTCCAGCAAATATCTTCTTTAACACCAGCATTCCGACCACGGTTATCATTCTCAAAAAGAACCGTACCAATCGTGATGTCTACTTTATCGATGCCTCTAAGGAGTTTGATAAGGGGAAAAATCAGAATATCATGACGGATGCTCATATCGAGAAGATTCTGGAAGCCTACAAGTCTCGTGAAGAGATTGACAAGTTTGCCCATCTAGCGAGCTATGAAGAAATCGTTGAAAATGACTACAATCTCAATATCCCTCGCTATGTAGATACCTTTGAGGAAGAGGAAGTTGAGCCCCTGACAGATATCGTCAGCAAGATCAACACGACAAATCAAGCAATCCAAAACCAAACCGCTTCTCTACTTGAAATGCTCGGTCAACTACACGGAACCACACCAGAAGCCGATGCTGAACTTAAAGAGTTTTTGAAAGAGTTTGAAGGGTGATGGGGAAATAGTTAGATACATCTATCAGATTTGAAATCCCAGCCAAATTAACTTTTGGCTGGTTTTTGTTTTCTAAAGATGATATAATTAAATTACCTAAAAGGTAATTTAATTATACAGAAAGGGACATATGAAGCTTATCTATACAAACAAAACTGTTAAAAAGCAGTGCACAGAGCTGAGGAGAGCGAAAAAGGATTTTTCGGAAAAGGTTGCGGTAAAGTTGCATCAGTTGATCAACTTTTTGGAAGCGGCGGATTCTTTGGCTAGTGTGACGGCTTTTCCTAAGTATCACTTTCACCAACTTAAGGGAAAGAGACAAGGACAGTTTGCTTTGGATATAGATGGTCGAAGGAGTTCCTATCGGTTGATTGTAGAATTTCGTGAGGAGGATTTAGAAAAGGTGTTTCCAAGTCCCGTTGAAATCGAAATCCTAAAAATAGAGGAGGTCAGCAATCACTATGAGTAATAAAATTGTTGAATACAAGAACCTGATTGCTTTTCATCCAGGTCAGTATGTCAGTGAGTTAATCGAAGATTATAATGTAACGCAGAAGGAATTTGCGGAGCGTTTGGGAGTTTCGGCAAAGACTGTCAGCAAGCTCGTCAATGCTGAGGAGTCCATCAGTAAAGAAACGGCTCATAAGTTAGCTAAGCTAAGCGGAGTTTCCATGCAAACTTGGCTCAATCTTCAGAATGCTTATGATGTAAAAGTGGCTGAGATTGCAGAGGAAAGAGAGCTTGAAGAAGGTAGCGAGAAAGAAATCTGTGAGATGATTGATTTCAAGTATTTTAGGGAAAAAGGCTACGTTCCAGACAAACGCTATAGCTTGAAGGAAAAGATTGTCGAGCTTCGCAAGATTCTAGGTGTGGCAAGTCTAGAAAATCTTACATCTTTTAATCATCTAGTCAGCTATCGGAATACGCGTAAGTTCACGACTAAAAGTATAGTGAATTCCAATATTATGTTGGAGTTGGCGTCTAAAAAAGCACGTGATACAACAACTATCAAGCTCAATCGTAGAAAGCTAGAAAGAAGCTTGCCTGCTTTGAGAAAGTTGACCAGACAAGATCCAGAAGAATTTACTCAACGTTTGTCTGATATTTTGTTAGACTGTGGTGTTGTCCTAGTCGGTCTACCTGCCTTACCAAATGCCAATCTGAATGGAGCGACTAAAAAATTCAGTAATGGCAGTGCCTTACTTTTACTCACGGATCGAAACAAAGTATCCGATATTTTCTGGTTTTCACTTTTCCATGAGATTGGACATATTTTACAAAATGACTTTTCATCTGATGATGGGAATAGCGCATCTTACCGACATTCTGAGGAACAGGCAGACCAGTTTGCAAAAGATTTCTTGATTAGACCGGAAGACTATCAAGCTTTTGTCAAAAAAGGAAAGTTTGATAAGTCAGATATTCTTCGCTTTTCTGAGGAGATAGACATTCATCCGAGCGTCGTTTTAGGCAGATTACAAAATGAAGGTATTCTAGGGTTTGACCGTTTCCGAGAACTAAAAGAGAATTATTACTTTGTTTCCTAAGAGTCAGGAAATTTTTAGAAGAAGAAAAAGTTTCATACAGTTAGTAATTATTATTTCTTTTTTGCTCATATTCCGCTCATTTTTAAGATACAACTTTGTTTCCATATTTCCTGGAAACTGATCAAAAGCAAGGAGAAAGATGGAACAAACTAATCAAAAATCTCAATGCCAGCAACTCTGGGCGAGAAACAAATACCTCGTTTTGAGCCATTCCAGCAATATTTACAATGAGATTCGCCAATACTTGAAGAATGAAGAGGTGGAGGTAAGTCATGTTCAAAAACTGATCGATCGTGCCAGTCAAATTCCTGAGCATAGAGGTCAGGTTTGCAATGCCTTTCAGCATATTTGGGGCTATTTTAAAAAGAAAGCGACAGATGCTGAGCGTGAGGACTATATGATCTTGCTGGATCGCTACCGCTATGGTCAGGTTTACAAGGAAGATGTGATTGCTAAGACGAGAGAGTTGCTTGAACGCTATCCCAATACCTACTTGCAACATTCGACTTTACTGAAAGAAGACTCCCATGAGACTTTGGCATGAGACTTTAATCGCACAACTTCCCCGTCCTCAACTTTTGGGGCAACATCGAGAGTGTTGCGCCCTGCGTGGCAATGGCTGGGACAGAAAGCATGCAACGGTGGACTATGTCTTTACCCACTCGCCCTATCGTCTCTATTCCTATCATGACTTGATTATGGAGGAGATGATTAAACGAGGCTTTAAGGTCAGTCCAGAGTGGCTGGACAAGAACTACCGAGGTAAGACCTGCGCTCCTTATTAAGACTCAGTAGAGGAAAAGCTGAGAAGTCCTATCTATAGTGAGCATGATGCTACCTACTATGAGGAGTGTCTGGCAAATCTACGAGAGAAGGGGATAGAGCTGGAATAATAGTAAGGATTGCCTTCAATTTATAACTCTTCCCATAATTTTTTCGAATCATAAAGATGAGACCTTTGGAATTTTTCTAAGGTCTTCTTTTTATGAGTGTTCAGATTTACTTTTAATAACTTTTGAGTTATAATTTTAAAAAAGCCAAGCGTGAACTGAAGGACTTAATAGAAAGAGGGTTAAGTGATGAAGAATAGTGCTATTGGGAGTAACTGGAAGGATGTCCGATCTGAACTCTTTACCAAGGAGGAAATCCTTGAAAGTGATATGCGAGTGGCTATCATGAGTGAGTTGATTGAGGCCAGACATGAGCAAGGAATCAGCCAGAAAAAGCTAGAGGAACTCAGTGGAGTGAGCCAGCCTGTCATAGCTAGGATGGAAACAGGCAAGACTAGCCCTCAGTTGGATACAGTCTTAAAAGTCTTAGCCAGTTTAGGAAAGACACTAGTAGTCGTCCCACTCGAACGGGAAAAGAGTTGATTAGAGTAGACTCATACTCAATGAAAATCAAAGAGCAAACTAGGAAACTAGCCGCAGGCTGTACTTGAGTACGGCAAGGCGACGTTGACGCGGTTTGAAGAGATTTTCGAAGAGTATTATAGTCTTTTCTAATAGCAATCCATAGTCACCTATAAGAATTACTAATAAGGCGTTTGAGTATTCTAACTGGAATACGGCTTTAAAACAAGCTACACAAATGATTTGAGGCATTTGTCTCAGGTCTTTTTCTTTTGTCTAAAACAGAGATATAGTTTCAAACTATATCAAAGCCTAATTTTTTACAATTATACAGATGATTTCTTTTCTGTTAAGATAGTTTCAACAACAATTTTTGGAGGACACATCATGTCAACTACAATCATCGGTTTCCCTCGTTTGGGTGAATTCCGCGAATTAAAATTTACAACTGAAAAATACTTTAGAAAAGAAATCTCAGAAGAAGAACTCTTGGCAGCAGCAAAAGACTTGCGTGCTAAACACTGGAACATTGTCAAAGAAAAAGGCATCACTGAAATTCCATCAAATGACTTTTCTCACTATGACAACTTCCTAGATGCAGCTTTCCTCTTTAACGTGGTACCTGCTTCAGTTCAAAACTTGGACTTGTCTGACCTTGAGCGCTACTTCGCTTTGGGTCGTGGTTACCAAGGAGAAAAAGGGGACGTGCGTGCCCTTCCGATGAAGAAATGGTTCAACACCAACTATCACTACATCGTTCCTAAATTTGAAAAAGACACTCAAGTGAAACTTGCAGGTCACAAGATCTTTGATGAGTTCCAAGAAGCAAAAGAACTTGGCCTTAACACTCGTCCAGTCCTTGTAGGACCATTCACTTTCCTTCAATTGTCAGACTTTGAAGAAGGCGTGAAAGCCGAAGACTTCGTAGACAGCTTAGTAGCTGCTTACCAAGAAGTTTTTGCAAAATTAGCTGAACTTGGTGCGACTCGTATCCAATTGGACGAAGCGGCTCTTGTAAAAGATTTGACAGCTGAAGAAAAAGCTCTTTTCTTGAACCTTTACAACAAACTTTTGGCTAATAAGAAAGGTCTTGAAGTCTTGCTTCAAACTTACTTCGGAGACGTTCGTGACGTTTACGCTGACCTTGTGAAATTGCCAGTAGATGCAATCGGTCTTGACTTCGTTGAAGGTAAGAAAACTCTTGAACTCGTTAAAGGTGGCTTCCCAGCTGACAAGACTCTTTATGCAGGTATTGTCAATGGTAAAAACATCTGGCGCAACAACTACGAAAAGAGCTTAGCTGTTCTTGAGCAAATCCCAGCTGAAAACATTGTCTTGACAAGCTCATGCTCACTTCTTCATGTGCCATTTACAACTGCTAATGAAGAATTTGAACCAGCTATCTTGAACCACTTTGCATTTGCGGTTGAAAAATTAGATGAGATCCGTGACTTGGATGCTATTCGCAACGGTCAAGGTGAAGAAGCGCTTGCTGCTAACAAAGAACTCTTTGCGACTGAGCGTGTTGGTGAAAATGCTGAACTTCGTGCTCGTATCGCTGGATTGACTGACGCAGACTACACTCGTTTGCCAGCCTTTGCAGAACGTGAAGCAATCCAAGAAGAAGCTTTCAAACTTCCAGCACTTCCAACAACAACGATCGGTTCATTCCCTCAAACTAAGGAAGTTCGTGCTAAACGTTTGGCCTTCCGTAAGGGTGAATTGTCACAAGAAGAATACGATGCCTTCCTTGCTGAAACCATCGACGAATGGATCAAATGGCAAGAAGAAGTTGGATTTGACGTGCTTGTACACGGTGAATTCGAGCGTAATGACATGGTTGAGTACTTCGGTCAAAACTTGTCAGGTTACCTCTTCTCTAAGAACGGTTGGGTACAATCATACGGTATGCGTGGGGTTAAACCACCAATCATCTGGGGCGATGTTACTCGTCTCAACCCAATCACTGTTAAATGGTCTAGCTACGCACAAAGCCGTACGGACAAACCTGTTAAAGGTATGTTGACTGGACCTGTTACTATCCTTAACTGGTCATTCCCACGTGAAGACATCTCTATCAAGGATTCGACTCTTCAAATCGCCCTTGCCATCAAGGATGAAGTTCTTGACCTTGAAGCTGCTGGTGTGAAAATCATCCAAATCGACGAGGCTGCTCTTCGTGAGAAATTGCCACTCCGCCGTAGTGACTGGTACGAAGACTACCTTGACTGGGCAATTCCTGCCTTCCGCTTGGTACACTCAACTGTAGCGCCAGATACTCAAATCCACACTCACATGTGTTACTCAGAATTTACAGATATCATCCCAGCCATCGATAACTTGGATGCGGACGTTATTTCCTTTGAAGCTAGCCGTTCAAACCTTGAAATCTTGGACGAACTCAAAGCGAAAAACTTCCAGACAGAAGTGGGTCCTGGGGTTTACGATATCCACTCACCTCGTGTGCCTAACGAAGGCGAAATCGACCACACAATCGAAGCTATCCTTGCCAAAGTGCCAAGCAAGAAAGTTTGGATCAACCCTGACTGTGGTTTGAAAACACGTGGTATTCCAGAAACTAAAGAAAGCTTGATCCGCCTTGTAGAAGCTGCAAAAGCTGCGCGTGAGAAATTGTAAGATTCGATTTCTCCCTACAATGGTTGCTCAAAAAGAAATCAACTAGAAAAGGTTCGTATATATGTCACGTCAAACACCGTCACTCTCATTTGAAGTTTTCCCTCCAAATCCAGCAGTAGGCAATGATAAAATTATTGCAGCTCTTCAAGATATGCAGGAGCTAGCACCACACTTTATCAGTGTAACTGCCAGCAATAATAAATTTAATATCAAGGAAACGACGGTCCGTTTGGCTGACTTTATCCAAAATGATTTGGCGATTCCGACCATTGCCCACTTGCCAGCTATCTATTTGACTAAGGACAAGGTTGCTGAAACTATTGCTGACTTGGACAAGGTTGGGGTGCAGAAAATCTTGGCTCTTCGTGGAGATATTATCCCTGATGTGGAGCCGCAAAAGGATTTCCGCTATGCAACCGACTTGATTGAGTTCATCAAGGAACAAGCTCCTCACTTTGATATTATTGGAGCTTGCTATCCAGAAGGGCATCCAGATTCGCCAAATCAGATTTCAGATATCCAAAACCTTAAGAAGAAAGTAGATGCAGGCTGTTCTAGCCTTGTAACTCAGCTTTTCTTTGACAATGAGCGCTTCTATGATTTCCAAGACAAGTGCATCTTAGCTGGGATTGATGTCCCCATTCATGCAGGGATTATGCCAATCCTGAATCGAAATCAGGCTCTCCGTCTCTTGAAGACTTGTGAGAATATCCATCTTCCACGCAAATTTAAAGCCATCTTAGACAAGTATGAGCATGACCCTGAGTCGCTCAGAGCAGCAGGACTTGCCTATGCCGTGGACCAAATCGTGGACTTGGTAACTCAGGATGTGGCTGGTGTTCATCTCTATACCATGAACAATGCCGAAACAGCAAAATACATCCACCAAGCAACACATGCTTTGTTTAATCATCAACCTCAAGGATCATAAACAATAAACCATTCCTCTTTTTCATGTAGTAATGGGCTAAACTCCCAAACTAAGTTCCACCGCTAGTAAAAGTGGAACTTAGTCTGATAAAAATTGTAAAAACCAGTGGAATTCCGTGTTAGGGTATGTTCCACTGGTTTTAATAATGCTTGATTTTATAGTGTTTCCTTTCTCACTAGTAGGTATTGAGAGTATTCTTTTCTTGTATGACTTGGAGTCTGATTAAAGTATTGTTTATAAGCTTTCGAAAAATGGAGTGGATCTGAAAAACCTACCGAGCATGCAATTACCTTGATAGACTCTTGGGTATTCTCGAGAAGTTGTTTAGCTCGGTGCATTCGAACATAGAGTAGGTATTCTTTGGGGGATAAGGTGTTAAATTCTTTGAATACGCTTGATAAGTAGCTTCTGTGAACGGATAGTTCTTTTGCTAAATCTTGAATTGTAAGTGATTGAGGATAGTGGCTATCAATTAATCGTTTGCATTCAAGATAGAGTTGGTAGGTTGATGAAATATTCTTTTTTTTCTGATTGGGAGCAATAGTTCCCAGATGAAACATCAGTTCATGGAGTTGTCCCATGATATGGAGTTGAGCTAATTCATTTGATTTTGTAATCTGAGCGAAGCGAACAATGTCTGAGATGAGTTTTGCAGTAGTCTGAGTATGACAAGTTTCAGATTGGATGAGATAGGATTGGTCAGAAATTTGAGAAAGAGCAAAATAGTCAGGAGCTTTCCCTCCAGTGATTCCTAACCAGTAGTAGGCCCAAGGTTTTTCACTATCAGCTTGATAAAAGGTTAGTTCATCTGGTTTTAATAGAAAGAAATCTCCTTCTTTTAAATCAACAATTTTACCCTTGTAATGAAATTTTCCTTGTCCTTTACTAATATAATGTAAAACGTATGTATCACGAATGGCTGGTCCAAAAGAGTAATTAGGTGTGCATTCCTCATATCCATAAAACCTTAGGGAAAGATCAATTGTTCCAGTCTGGTATTCTGAAAAAACTAGCATGTGCTACCTCCTACCTAACATTTTACCATATTCTTGATACATTTTTCTATTTTAGAAAGCGATTTCAGATGATAAAATAGAAGCAAGAAATCGAAGAGGTAAAGTAAATGGGAATTAGGATAGAGAATAATCTATTTTATGTTGAGAGTAAAAATCTAAGTTTGATTATTGAAAATCGTGATGGGTACTTACTACTGAAACATTTAGGAAAGACTATTAAGAACTATAAAGGTTCCAATAGTGTTTATGAACGAGATCATGCCTTTTCAGGAAATCCAACGGCTAATAATCGAACCTTTAGTTTGGATACACAACGTCAGATTTTCGGACAACATGGCTTAGGAGATTTTAGAAAACCAACCTTACAGGTTCAGCATGATGCAACTGAAGTAACAGACTTTCGATTTGTAGAAGCAAAGATTTTAAAAGGTCAGAATGGTCCACAGGGCTTACCTTCTCCACATAGCATGGACGATACAGAGACGCTTGCCTTGATTTTAGAAGATCCTAAGGCTCAACTTAGTCTGACTTTGTATTATACAGCTTTTGATAATGTTGCGACAATTGCTAGCTACAGTAAATTGGAGAATAATAGTAATCAGGAGGTTGTCATCCATAAAGATTTTTCTTTTATGGCTGATTTTCCAGCAACAGCTTACGAAATAGTAACTCTGCAGGGTGCTTATGCTCGTGAAAAGACTGTCAGACGTCAACAGGTAGAACAAGGAATCTTTTCGATTAGTTCGAACCGTGGAGCTTCTGGGCATGCTCAAACACCAGCTCTTCTACTATGCGAACAAGGAGTCACAGAGGATGCTGGGAATGTGTTTGCTATTCAACTAATGTATAGTGGCAACTTTGAAGCTTTTGTTCAAAAAAATCAATTGAATGAAATTCGGCTGGCTATTGGGATTAATCCGGAAAACTTTTTTTGGAAGTTAGACCCTGAGGAATACTTTGAAACACCGGTAGCTTTAATGACCTATTCAGATCAGGGATTAACTGGTGTTAGTCAGGAAAGTCAGAATTTTGTACTGAAGCACATTATTCCAAGTAAATTTTCTAAAAAAGAACGTCCAATTCTAATCAATAACTGGGAAGCTACTTACTTTGACTTTCAGAGAGAAAAACTGTTAGAGTTAGCAGATGAAGCTAAGAAAGTTGGCATTGAACTTTTTGTATTAGATGATGGGTGGTTTGGCAATCGCTTTGATGATAATCGTGCTTTAGGTGACTGGGTTGTTAATGAGGAAAAACTGGGTGGAAGTCTAGAAAGTCTGATTTCAGATATCCACGAAAGAGGTTTGCAGTTTGGACTTTGGTTAGAACCTGAGATGATTTCTGTTGATAGTGATTTGTATCGTAAACATCCTGACTGGGCTATTCAGGTTCCAGGATATGAGCATACCTATTCTCGAAATCAATTAGTACTGAATCTTGCCAATCCTCAGGTAGTAGAATATTTGAAAAATGTTTTAGATGAACTCCTCTCTCATCATAAAATTGACTACATCAAATGGGATATGAACCGCAATATAACTAATCTGGGGAATGGTTCAGCCTACTTGGAAACCCAGATGCAGTCTCATCAGTATATGTTGGGGCTTTACGAACTCGTTTCTTATCTGACAGAGAAACACAGTCATATTCTCTTTGAGTCCTGTTCTGGTGGTGGTGGACGAAATGATCTTGGTATGATGCGCTATTTCCCACAAGTCTGGGCTAGTGATAATACTGATGCCATTGCACGTTTACCAATTCAATACGGGTCATCTTATCTCTATCCAACCATTTCTATGGGGGCTCATGTGTCAGCAGTACCGAATCATCAGATGGGACGAAAGACACCGTTAGAAACACGTGGTCATGTGGCAATGATGGGAAATTTGGGCTATGAGCTTGATTTGACAAGTTTATCCGATGAAGAGAAAGCTACGATTGCTAATCAGGTGAACTTGTATAAAGAATTACGACCAGTAGTTCAGTTTGGACAACAGTATAGACTAATTAATCCCGATAATGAATCCAACGAAGCAGCTGTACAGTTCACTTATCAAGACCGTACGGTTGTAACCTATGTACGGGTCTTATCAACGGTTGAGGAGATCGAGCCGACCCTGAAGCTCAAAGGCTTGGAAGAAGATGCACTCTATAGCTTAGAAGAGACCAACCAAGTCTATTCAGGAGCTGAGCTCATGTATGCTGGCTTAACCGTCGTTCTTCCTCAGGGAGATTTCCTCACTAAACAATATGTTTTTGTCAAAAAATAAAAGGAGACAGCCAAATGAAATGGTATAAAAAAATCGGACTTCTTGCAACTACAGGTTTAGCTTTGTTTGGGCTCGGTGCTTGCTCCAACTATGGTAAATCTGCGGATGGCACAGTGACCATCGAGTATTTCAACCAGAAAAAAGAAATGACCAAAACGTTGGAAGAAATCGCTCGTGATTTTGAGAAGGAAAACTCTAAAATCAAGGTCAAAGTCGTCAATGTACCAAGTGCTGGTGAAGTATTGAAGACACGTGTTCTCGCAGGAGATGTGCCTGATGTGGTCAATATTTACCCACAGTCCATCGAACTGCAAGAATGGGCAAAAGCAGGAGTCTTTGAAGATTTGAGCAAGAAAGACTACCTGAAACGCGTGAAAAATGGCTACGCTGAAAAATATGCTGTAAACGAAAAAGTTTACAATGTTCCTTTTACAGCTAATGCTTATGGAATTTACTACAACAAAGATAAATTTGAAGAACTGGGCTTGAAGGTTCCTGAAACCTGGGATGAATTTGAACAGTTAGTCAAAGACATCGTTGCTAAAGGACAAACACCATTTGGAATTGCAGGTGCAGATGCTTGGACACTCAATGGTTACAATCAATTAGCCTTTGCGACAGCAACAGGTGGAGGAAAAGAAGCCAATCAATACCTTCGTTATTCTCAACCAAATGCCATTAAATTGTCTGATCCGATCATGAAAGATGATATCAAGGTCATGGATATCCTTCGCATTGATGGTTCTAAACAAAAGAACTGGGAAGGTGCTGGCTATACCGATGTTATCGGAGCCTTCGCACGTGGGGATGTCCTCATGACACCAAATGGGTCTTGGGCGATCACAGCGATTAATGAACAAAAACCGAACTTTAAGGTTGGGACCTTCATGATTCCAGGAAAAGAAAAAGGACAAAGCTTAACCGTTGGTGCGGGAGACTTGGCATGGTCTATCTCAGCCACCACCAAACATCCAAAAGAAGCCAATGCCTTTGTGGAATATATGACCCGTCCAGAAGTCATGCAAAAATACTACGATGTGGACGGATCTCCAACAGCGATCGAAGGGGTCAAACAAGCAGGAGAAGATTCACCGCTTGCTGGTATGACCGAATATGCCTTTACGGATCGTCACTTGGTCTGGTTGCAACAATACTGGACCAGTGAAGCAGACTTCCATACCTTGACCATGAACTATGTCTTGACCGGTGATAAACAAGGTATGGTCAATGATTTGA
This sequence comes from Streptococcus pseudopneumoniae, assembly GCF_001074975.1. Taxonomy (GTDB): domain Bacteria; phylum Bacillota; class Bacilli; order Lactobacillales; family Streptococcaceae; genus Streptococcus; species Streptococcus pseudopneumoniae_D. The sequence continues at coordinate 27,114 of NZ_JUUO01000133.1, forward strand.
ATGCCTTCTTTAACCCGATGAAAGCGGATGTGGATTAGGAGTAGAGAGACTATGAAAAAAGTATTACAAAAATATTGGGCATGGGCTTTTGTGGTCATCCCCCTCTTGTTACAAGCAATTTTCTTCTATGTGCCGATGTTTCAAGGAGCCTTTTATAGTTTTACCAACTGGACAGGATTGACTTATAACTACAAATTTGTCGGCTTAAACAACTTTAAGCTCCTCTTCATGGATCCAAAATTCATGAATGCGATTGGCTTTACCGCAATCATTACGATTGCCATGGTGGTTGGTGAGATTGCACTCGGGATCTTCATTGCGCGTGTCTTGAACTCTAAAATTAAAGGCCAAACCTTTTTCCGTGCTTGGTTCTTCTTCCCAGCTGTTTTGTCTGGTTTGACAGTGGCTTTGATCTTCAAGCAAGTCTTCAACTACGGTCTTCCAGCGATTGGGAATGCCCTTCGTATTGAATTTCTCCAAACCAGTCTTTTAGGGACTAAGTGGGGAGCGATCTTTGCGGCTGTCTTTGTCCTTCTTTGGCAAGGGGTAGCTATGCCCATCATCATCTTCCTAGCTGGTTTGCAATCTATTCCAACTGAGATTACAGAGGCAGCAAGGATTGATGGCGCGACTAGCAAGCAAGTTTTCTGGAACATTGAATTGCCTTACTTGCTACCAAGTGTCTCTATGGTCTTTATCCTAGCCCTAAAAGGTGGGCTGACTGCCTTTGACCAAGTCTTTGCCATGACCGGTGGTGGTCCAAACAATGCGACAACCTCACTTGGGCTCTTGGTTTATAACTATGCCTTTAAAAACAACCAATTCGGTTATGCCAATGCCATTGCCGTAATCTTGTTCTTCTTAATTGTAGTGATTTCGATCATCCAATTGAGAGTATCTAAGAAATTTGAAATTTAAGAGGAGAAGCATGATGAAACAAGATGAAAGAAAAGCCTTGATTGGCAAATACATTCTATTGGTTCTAGGATCGGTTCTGATTTTAGTGCCGCTCCTTGCTACCCTCTTTAGTTCCTTCAAACCCACTAAGGATATTGTAGATAATTTCTTTGGCTTTCCAACCAACTTCACATGGGACAACTTTAGCCGTCTCTTAGCTGATGGGATCGGAGGCTATTATTGGAACTCTGTCGTCATCACTGTCTTGTCTTTACTTGCAGTAATGATCTTTATCCCTATGGCAGCCTACTCCATCGCTCGCAATATGAGTAAAAGAAAAGCCTTTACCATCATGTATACCCTCTTAATCCTCGGAATCTTCGTCCCATTCCAGGTTATCATGATTCCGATTACGGTTATGATGAGTAAACTCGGTTTGGCTAATACCTTTGGTTTGATCTTGCTCTACTTGACCTATGCGATTCCACAGACTCTCTTTCTCTATGTCGGTTATATCAAAATCTCGATCCCAGAAAGTCTGGATGAAGCAGCTGAGATCGATGGTGCTAATAAATTTACAACCTATTTCCGCATCATCTTCCCAATGATGAAACCGATGCATGCGACAACCATGATTATCAATGCCCTTTGGTTCTGGAATGACTTCATGTTGCCACTCCTTGTCTTGAACCGGGATTCCAAAATGTGGACTTTGCCTTTGTTCCAATACAACTACGCAGGCCAATATTTCAATGACTACGGACCAAGCTTTGCTTCATACGTTGTCGGCATTATCAGTATCACTATTGTATATCTCTTCTTCCAACGCCATATCATCGCAGGAATGAGCAACGGCGCAGTGAAATAAGATACAAAGGGACGATTCAGCTTGCTGAAAATTTCTGTAGAAAAATAGGAAATCGACGTAGTGTGCTTGCACACAAGAAGGTTTATCTTTTTTCCTAAGAAATTAGTTCCGTGTTCAATTATAGATACAAGGGGGCGATTCAGCTTGCTGATTTCAATCGTATCCTATGAAGCAATTCTTAAAATACATAAACTCATAAAAGCCAGGTCTCTTCAGACTTGGCTTTCAAATAAGAAAAGGAGACCATATGCCAATTCAAAATAAGACCATGTTAATTACTTACTCAGACAGCTTGGGAAATAACCTCAAGGACCTCTATGAAAATCTGGAGAAACACTTTGGAGATGCTATTGGAGGAGTTCACCTTCTACCATTTTTCCCATCAACTGGCGATCGTGGATTTGCGCCAGTTGACTATGACGAAGTGGATTCAGCTTTTGGTGATTGGGAGGACGTTAGGCGTTTAGGTGAGAAATATTATCTTATGTTTGACTTTATGATTAATCATATTTCTCGTCAATCTAAGTATTATAAGGACTATCAAGAAAAACATGAAGCCAGTGAATTTAAAGATCTCTTTTTAAACTGGGATAAGTTTTGGCCAGAAAACCGTCCGACACAGTCTGATGTAGATTTAATTTACAAGCGTAAGGATCGTGCACCAAAGCAAGAGATTGTTTTTGCAGATGGTTCAGTGGAACATTTGTGGAATACCTTTGGTGAGGAGCAGATTGATCTTGATGTGACCAAAGAAGTAACGATGGTATTCATCCGTAAGACCATTCAGCACTTAGCAAGTAATGGGTGTGATTTGATTCGTCTAGATGCCTTTGCTTATGCAGTGAAGAAATTGGATACTAATGATTTCTTTGTGGAACCAGATATTTGGGATTTATTGGACAAAGTTCGAGATATCGCTGCTGAGTATGGGACAGAGCTCTTACCTGAGATTCATGAGCACTATTCGATTCAGTTTAAAATAGCGGACCATGATTACTATGTTTATGATTTTGCTCTTCCAATGGTGACACTTTATACTCTTTACAGTTCTAGAACAGAGCGTTTGGCCAAATGGTTGAAGATGAGCCCGATGAAGCAATTTACGACGCTAGATACCCATGATGGGATTGGAGTAGTAGATGTCAAGGATATCCTGACAGATGAGGAGATTGACTATGCTTCCAATGAACTCTATAAGGTTGGAGCTAATGTCAAACGTAAGTACTCTAGTGCAGAGTATAATAATTTAGATATTTACCAAATCAATTCAACTTACTATTCGGCACTTGGGGATGATGATGTTAAGTATTTCCTTGCACGCTTAATTCAAGCTTTTGCCCCAGGTATTCCTCAGGTTTACTATGTGGGTCTATTAGCAGGCAAGAATGACTTGAAATTATTAGAAGAAACTAAAGAAGGTCGCAATATTAATCGTCATTACTATAGCAATGAGGAAATAGCAGAAGAAGTCCAACGTCCTGTGGTGAAGGCACTTCTCAATTTATTTTCTTTCCGTAACCGTTCAGAAGCCTTTGATCTAGAAGGGACTATTGAGATAGAGACACCAACAGCTCATAGCATTGTAATCAAACGTCAAAATAAAGACAAGTCCGTAACAGCAGTAGCAGAAATTGATCTGCAAAGTAAGACTTATCGAGTAATTGAGAATGAAGTTGAAATAGCATTTTGAAGCCTTGATATGGTTGATAAAATAGGGTTTGCTAAATTCCCAAACTAAGTTCCACCGCTAGTACAAGTGGAAGTTAGGATGGTAAATTATTCCATTCCTCCATGAAAAGAGGAATGGTTTTTTTGATAGAAAAGACCGCACTTTTTAAGAAAAATATGATAAAATAGACTCTGTACGTACTTGATACAAAGATGAGGGTATTAAATAATACAATGCATTCAAACTGCAAGGTTTAGCGATACAATCGAGTCAAATCGATATTATTTGACGAGAGAGTTAGTCAAGCATTTAGCTAATCGCCTGATAGCAATTAGCGTGAAGGGTTTAGATGCTTTAGTATCAAACCTTTCTAATGATTTGTATCTTGAGAATTGAACACGCCTACAACTCTCTGGAAAAAGATAAATCTCCCTAGGAGCAGTCGCTCCGTCGTTCGATTTCCTATTTTCCTTTGAGTTGCTGAATGGCTTAGTATCTTGAGAATTGAACACGGGCTAAATCCCTAGTGAAAAAGATAGATTTCCTGGTGTACATGGTACACTGCGTCAATCTCCTATTTTCATACGGGATTCTTCACGCCCTTAGTATCTTGATGAATTGAATTTTGGTCTCATTTCTTAGGAAAAAAGATAAGCTTCCTAGCACTCATCGAGTGCGGCGTCACCTTCCTATTTTTCTACAGAAATGTTCGGCAAGCCGAACCGTCCAAAATATCTTGATCTTTGTAGGCAAGGCGTATAATTTCATCAATCCAAAGGGGATTAAAATGACAAAACAAGTGTTTCAAACGACTTTTGCGGGTCGTGAGTTAATTGTAGAGACTGGTCAGGTTGCCAAGCAGGCAAATGGCTCTGTTGTCGTTCGTTACGGTGAGTCAACTGTCTTGACTGCAGCCGTTATGTCTAAGAAGATGGCAACTGGGGATTTCTTCCCTCTTCAAGTCAACTACGAAGAAAAAATGTATGCGGCTGGGAAGTTTCCTGGTGGCTTTATGAAACGTGAAGGACGTCCTTCAACAGATGCGACTTTGACAGCGCGTTTGATTGACCGTCCAATCCGTCCAATGTTTGCGGAAGGTTTCCGTAATGAAGTGCAAGTGATCAACACCGTGCTTTCTTATGATGAAAATGCTTCTGCACCTATGGCAGCTATGTTTGGTTCATCCTTGGCGCTTTCTATCTCAGATATTCCATTTGACGGACCAATTGCTGGAGTACAAGTGGGCTATGTAGATGGTCAAATCATCATCAACCCAAGTCAAGAACAAGCAGAGCAATCGCTTCTTGAATTGACAGTAGCAGGTACCAAGCACGCCATCAACATGGTTGAGTCTGGTGCTAAAGAATTGTCAGAAGAAATCATGTTGGAAGCCCTTCTTAAAGGACACGAAGCAGTCAAAGAATTGATTGCCTTCCAAGAAGAAATCGTTGCTGCTGTCGGGAAAGAAAAAGCAGAAGTAGAATTGCTTCATGTAGATGCTGACTTGCAAGCTGAAATCATTGCAGCCTACAACAGTGACCTCCAAAAAGCGGTCCAAGTAGAAGAAAAATTGGCTCGTGAAGCTGCAACTCAAGCAGTTAAGGACCAAGTTACTGCCGTTTACGAAGAAAAATATGCGGACCACGAAGAATTTGACCGTATCATGCGTGATGTGGCTGAAATCTTGGAACAAATGGAACACGCTGAAGTGCGCCGTTTGATCACAGAAGACAAGGTTCGTCCTGACGGCCGTAAGGTCGATGAAATCCGTCCTTTGGATGCGGTTGTTGACTTCCTTCCTCGTGTGCACGGTTCAGGTCTCTTTACTCGTGGGCAAACTCAGGCTCTTTCAGTCTTGACATTGGCACCGATGGGAGAAACTCAAATCATCGATGGTTTGGATCCAGAGTACAAGAAACGCTTTATGCACCACTATAACTTCCCTCAATACTCTGTAGGGGAAACTGGACGCTACGGTGCGCCAGGTCGTCGTGAGATTGGTCATGGTGCTCTTGGTGAGCGTGCCCTTGCTCAAGTCTTGCCAAGCTTGGAAGAATTCCCATACGCTATCCGTCTGGTAGCAGAAGTCTTGGAATCAAACGGTTCTTCTTCTCAAGCCTCTATCTGTGCGGGAACTCTTGCCCTTATGGCTGGTGGTGTGCCAATCAAGGCTCCAGTAGCGGGTATTGCCATGGGACTTATATCAGATGGTAATAACTACACAGTTTTGACAGATATCCAAGGTTTGGAAGACCACTTTGGAGATATGGACTTTAAGGTTGCAGGTACGCGTGACGGGATTACAGCCCTTCAAATGGATATCAAGATTCAAGGGATTACTGCAGAAATCTTAGCAGAAGCCCTTGCTCAAGCCAAGAAAGCTCGTTTTGAAATCCTTGATGTGATTGAAGCAACCATTCCAGAAGTTCGTCCAGAATTGGCTCCAACTGCTCCGAAAATTGATACCATCAAGATTGAAGTTGACAAGATCAAGATTGTCATCGGTAAAGGTGGAGAAACCATCGACAAGATTATCGCTGAAACAGGCGTTAAGATTGATATCGACGAAGAAGGTAATGTGTCTATCTACTCTAGCGATCAAGATGCTATTAACCGTGCCAAAGAAATCATTGCTGGCTTGGTTCGTGAAGCTAAAGTGGATGAAGTTTACCATGCTAAGGTTGTTCGTATCGAGAAATTTGGTGCCTTTGTCAACCTCTTTGACAAGACAGATGCCCTTGTCCATATCTCAGAAATGGCTTGGACCCGTACTAATAATGTCGAAGACTTGGTAGCTATCGGAGACGAAGTCGATGTTAAGGTTATCAAGATTGATGAAAAAGGACGTGTGGATGCTTCTATGAAAGCTCTTCTTCCTCGTCCTCCAAAACCTGAACGTGATGAAAAAGGTGAGAAGTCTGAGCGTCCTCACCGTCCACGTCATCACAAGGACCACAAACCTAAGAAAGAATATACAGAAACACCAAAAGATTCAGAATAAGAAAAGGAGAAATGTATGAGATGGTGGCGCGAAACCATTGATATCGTAAAAGAAAATGATCCAGCGGCCCGCACCACTTTGGAGGTTTTGCTGACTTACCCAGGTGTTAAGGCCTTGGCGGCCCACCGTCTCTCGCATTTTCTATGGAAGCATGGCTTCAAACTTCTTGCTCGTATGCATAGTCAGTTTTGGCGCTTTTGGACTCAGATTGAGATTCATCCAGGTGCCCAGATTGACTCTGGAGTCTTTATTGACCACGGTTCAGGCTTGGTGATTGGAGAGACAGCGATTGTTGAAAAAGGTGTTATGCTTTACCACGGAGTAACTCTTGGTGGGACAGGAAAAGACTGTGGTAAACGCCATCCGACGGTTCGTAAGGGAGCACTCATATCAGCCCATGCCCAAGTTATTGGACCAGTGGAAATTGGTGAAAATGCTAAGGTGGGAGCAGCCGCGGTTGTTGTGGCAGACGTACCTAGTGATGTGACGGTTGTTGGCATCCCCGCAAAGATTGTCCGTGTTCATGGTAAGAAAGATGAGCCGATTATTCACGAAGTTGAAGAAAAACGGGAGTACTATGTCAATAAACTGGAACAGGCTAAAGATGCCAGTCACAGATCGTCTGGTTTGTAGAGGATATCTATATGATTCAAGCAAGAAACAAGTTAAGCCAAGAGGAGTTATCTGAGGCGAAAAAACTAATTAACTGTTGCCAAGCCTATGATGGAACTTATCGTGATCCCTATCTCTCTAACATGCTTAATTTTGACCCAAACATGCCCGCCTTTTTCCTTTATTATGAAAAAGGCGAACTTGTTGGTTTATTAACTGTCTATGCAGATGACCAGGATGTAGAAGTGACGATACTGGTTCATCCAAATCATCGCCGTCAGGGAATTGCGCGTGTATTGTTTACTAGTTTTGAGAGAGAAACAGCTTCTTTTCCTATTCGTTCAGTTACTTTTCAGACAGAGCGTGTTTTTCTAGACCGCCATCCTGATTTTGTCAGCAATTGGGGACTGGTTGAGGATGAAGAGACAGAAACCTGGTTAGGTAAGGATAGAAGCCCTTATCCGTTAGCAAAACTTTCCAATCTTGAAGTTTTGTTAGCAGATAGTTCGTATCAGAATCAAATTAGTCAATTAAAATTTCAGGCATTCTCAGAGGAACATGAATCTAGAGAAGTTGTGGATAGATATGTCGCTGAAGCTCTGAAAGATCCAGAAAGTCGCCTATATATTTTATTGAAAGATGATCAGGTTATTGGAACGTGCACGGTTGATTTATCGAGCGATACGAATTACTTCTATGGTTTAGCAATATCGGAACCTGAACGTGGGAAAGGCTATGGAAGCTACTTAGCAAAATCCCTTGTCAACCAACTAATTGAGCAAAATGAAAAGGAATTTCAGATTGCAGTAGAAGATAGCAATGTAGGTGCCAAGCGCTTGTATGAAAAAATTGGCTTTGTCAAACAGACTCAAGTGGTTTATCTAAATGAGAAAGGAGCAAGGGATTCCGAAATGTAGAGATATTCGGACTAAAATTCAATTGAACTCTTAGTGATGAAACTAACTGTTCTTGGATTTTAGTTTTCCTGATTATGATTTATGATTAAAATCTATGACACTATGTCTCGTGATTTGCGAAATTTTGTCCCGATTGAGGACGGCAAGGTCAAAATGTATGTTTGTGGGCCAACAGTGTATAACTATATCCACGTGGGAAATGCCCGTTCGACGGTAGCTTTTGATACCATTCGACGTTACTTCGAATACCGTGGTTACGAGGTTGCCTATATTTCCAATTTTACGGATGTGGATGATAAGATTATCAACCGTGCTAAGGAAGAAGACATCACACCTCAGGAAGTAGCGGACAAGTACATCGCTGCCTTTCGTGAGGATGTGACGGCCTTGGGTGTCAAGCCTGCGACTCGCCATCCCCGTGTGGTGGAGTTTATGGCTGATATCATCCGCTTTGTGGAAGACTTGATTGAAAAAGGCTTTGCCTACGAGAGTCAAGGAGATGTCTACTTCCGTGTGGAAAAATCCCACAACTATGCTAAATTGGCTAATAAATCCTTGGAAGATTTGGAGCTGGGTGCCTCAGGTCGAACAGATGAAGAAACGGCTCGTAAGGAAAATCCTGTGGACTTTGCCCTCTGGAAAGCTGCCAAACCAGGTGAGATTTCTTGGGACAGTCCTTGGGGACCTGGTCGTCCAGGCTGGCATATCGAGTGTTCAGTTATGTCAACAGAGATTTTGGGCGATACCATTGATATTCACGGTGGTGGTGCTGACCTTGAGTTTCCTCACCATACCAACGAAATTGCCCAGTCGGAAGCCAAAACAGGCAAGACCTTTGCCAACTACTGGATGCACAACGGCTTTGTCAATATCGACAATGTCAAGATGTCCAAGTCTTTGGGTAACTTTATCACTGTGCATGATGCCCTCAAAACCCTTGACGGTCAAGTGCTTCGTTTCTTCTTTGCGACTCAACACTACCGTAAGCCTATCAACTTTACAGAAAAAGCAGTGCGGGATGCCGAGACCAATCTCAAGTATCTAAAGAACACCTATGAACAACCATTTACTGGAAATGTAGATACTCAAGAATTGCAAGCTTTCCAAGATAAGTTCGTGGCTGCAATGGATGAGGATTTCAATACAGCAAATGGTATCACAGTAGTCTTTGAAATGGCCAAATGGATTAACTCTGGCAACTATGATGCAAGTGTTAAGGAAGCTCTTGCAGCTATGTTAGAAGTTTTTGGAATTGTCTTTGTTGAGGAAGTTTTGGACGCTGAGATCGAAGCTTTAATCCAAAAACGCCAAGAGGCGCGTGCTAATCGTGACTTTGCGACAGCAGATCAAATCCGTGACCAATTAGCTGCTCAAGGAATTAAGCTCCTTGACACCAAGGATGGAGTGAGGTGGACACGTGATTGATGTCAATCTCATTAACGGGATTGCGCTAGCCTTTGAAGGTGATGCGGTGTATTCTATGTATATTCGCCGTCATCTCATTCTTAAAGGTATGACCAAACCCAACAAACTCCACCAAGAAGCGACCAAGTATGTGTCAGCCAAGGCTCAGGCTCGCCTGATTTCTATGATGTTAGAGGAGCAAGTCCTGACGGAAAAAGAAGAAGAAATCTACAAACGTGGTCGTAATACCAATAGCCACACCAAGGCCAAAAATGCCGATGTGGTGACTTACCGTATGTCCACAGGTTTTGAAGCCGTCATGGGCTATCTTCATATGACTGAAAATCTAGAACGTCTTGAGAGCTTGATTTCGTGGTGCATCCAAAAAGTGGAGGGCTAGGACATGATAGCAAAAGAACTACAAGACTGGTTTCCTGAGGCTCAGATTTCAGACCAACCAGTAGAGAAAGAGGGCTATCTCACTCTCCCTTTAGCTTCTCAGCAGTGGATTTTGCTGGAGGAAGCTGGGCTCAGCGAGCGTGAAAAGCAGTTGGTTGCCCTTTTGACCCAGCAGGAGCAGGCTCGTTCGCTCAATCCTTGGTATTCCTATCTGATTGAGGGCAAGGGACAGGCACCACAAACTTTTAAAAAGATTCAGTTGGTTTATTGTCATCTTTCCTATTTTCAGCAGGAAAATCTGGCTTCTTGGTTGGATATGATGCGAACTCTATTTCCTAACTGTCAGACAGTGCTTCAAGTCGGAGCGCAGGACTATGTTTTCGTACTTCAACAAGACAAATACACCTCTGTACGAGCTATTTTAAGTGATACGATTGAAGCGGTTGAGTATGACTTTGGACTGCGTCTCTCTATCATGTTGGGTCAGGTTTGGTCTCAGACAGGACATCAAGCCCTATCAGACTTAATCAAAGCGGAGCGGGATTTGTTTAAGACTTGGTGGCGTCAGGGTCATCAAGGTGTTCATACTTTTTCACAACTCTATCTCTGGAGTCTTGGGGAAGGGCTGGTTGACCATAGAATTATCAAAGAATACTTTCGTCAGTTGATTCTGGATCAAGACCAGATTCAGGAAATCATTCTCTCCCTTTGGGGAAATAGTGCTGTTCTTACTAAAACAGCCCAGCAACTCTATCTGCACCGCAATTCTCTCCAATACAAGATTGATAAATGGGAAGAATTGACAGGGCTTCAGTTGAAGGAGTTGACCGACCTGACTTTGTGTTATCAGTTGATTTTACCAGATATTCTCTAAAGTTTTGTGCAAGTTGCACAGAACTTTTTTATTTTTTTGGTCATCTTGCCATAGAAAAGTAAAGCGTTTTCATCTATAATATAATTATCAAAATACAAAAGGAGTTCACCTCATGGTAGAATTAAATCTTAAAAATATTTACAAAAAATATCCAAACAGCGAACACTACTCAGTTGAAGACTTCAACTTGAACATCAAAGACAAAGAGTTCATCGTTTTCGTAGGGCCTTCAGGGTGTGGTAAATCAACTACTCTCCGTATGATTGCTGGTCTTGAAGACATCACAGAAGGTACTGCATCTATTGATGGCGTGGTTGTCAACGACGTAGCTCCTAAAGACCGTGACATCGCCATGGTATTCCAAAACTACGCTCTTTACCCACACATGACTGTTTATGACAACATGGCTTTCGGTTTGAAATTGCGTAAATACAGCAAAGAAGACATCGACAAACGTGTGCAAGAAGCAGCTGAAATCCTTGGATTGAAAGAATTCTTGGAACGTAAACCAGCTGACCTTTCAGGTGGTCAACGTCAACGTGTGGCCATGGGTCGTGCAATCGTCCGTGATGCAAAAGTATTCTTGATGGACGAACCTTTGTCAAACTTGGATGCTAAACTTCGTGTATCAATGCGTGCTGAAATCGCTAAAATCCACCGTCGTATCGGAGCTACAACTATCTACGTAACTCACGACCAAACAGAAGCGATGACACTTGCAGACCGTATCGTTATCATGTCAGCAACTAAAAACCCTGCTGGTACAGGTACTATCGGACGTGTTGAACAAATCGGTACTCCTCAAGAAGTTTACAAAAACCCAGTTAACAAATTCGTAGCAGGATTTATCGGAAGCCCAGCTATGAACTTCATCAACGTTAAATTGAACGGTGACCACATCGTTGCTGATGGATTTAACTTGAAAGTTCCAGAAGGTGCTCTGAAAGTTCTTCGTGAAAAAGGCTACGAAGGTAAAGAATTGATCTTCGGTATCCGTCCAGAAGATGTGAATGCAGAACCTGCTTTCCTTGAAACATTCCCAGAATCAGTTGTTAAAGCAACGATCTCTGTATCAGAATTGCTTGGTTCAGAATCTCACCTATACTGCCAAGTTGGTAAAGATGAGTTTGTTGCAAAAGTTGATGCACGTGACTACTTGCAAGCAGGTGCAACAGTTGAACTTGGCTTTGACTTGAACAAAGCTCACTTCTTCGACGTAGAAACTGAAAGAACAGTTTACTAAGATAAATGAAAATCAAAGCACTGCTAGAAATCTGGCAGTGCTTTTTGAGGTTGAGCAGAAAAAACTCCTGAGAAATCCCAGGAGAGTTTGATCTGTTTGGGGAGAGTGGCTGTTTATTCTGCAGCTTGTTGCCAACGTTTGGCCAGCATATGTGACAGGCTAGAAATGGCTAGGTTAAAGCTGAAGTAGATGAGGGCAATCAGGATATACAGACTGAAGACCTGCTCTGGTTCGAAATAACGGCCCATGAGAATTTGGCTGGCTCCAAAGAGTTCTTGTAGGGCGATAACAGAGTAGAGAAGACTGGTATCCTTAATCACGGTTACAAACTGAGAAATGATGGCTGGCAGCATTTTACGGATAGCTTGTGGGAGAATGATGTGGTAGAGGATTTGGTCTGATGTAAATCCTTGCGACATTCCTGCTTCGTACTGCCCCTTGTCTACGGCATTGAGACCGCCTCGAATAATCTCAGCCAAGGCTGCTGAGGTAAAGAGAGTGAAGGCTGTAATACCTGCTGGAGTGGACTTCATCTTAAAAACTAAAAAAATAGTGAAAATCCAGAGGAGGTTGGGAACGTTGCGCACAAACTCGATGTAAATGCTGGAGATGATGCGCAAGACAGGATTTTTGCCGTTTCTCATGACGGCTAGAACCGTTCCGATAAGGGTAGAGAGGACGATTGCAATCAGAGAAATGTAGAGGGTCAAGCCAAATCCTTTAAAGATAAAGACTAGGTTATCTGGGGTCAAAACTTCTAAAATGGATTCCATAGTAACCTCCTAAAGTGAATAGGCTTTTTTGTTGGCTTGCTCCATCTTGCGACCAAACTGGGCAACAGGGAAGCATAGAGAAAAGTAGAGAAGGGCAGCACCTAGAAAGGCTGGGATATAGTTTCCGTTAAGAGCCGACCAAGACTTGGTCACAAACATCAAGTCCACTCCAGAGATGATAGCGACTGTAGAGGTGTTTTTGATGAGGTTGACGATTTGGTTGGTCAAAGGAGGGAGAATGATACGGAAGGCCTGAGGCAAGATAATCAAGCGCATGGCATTGATATAGGTAAAACCTTGCGACAAGGAGGCCTCCATCTGACCGCTAGGAATAGACTGAATACCTGAGCGAATGACCTCAGCGATATAGGCACCGTGATAGAGTCCCACGCAGAGTACAGCCGTCCAATAAATCGGAATCATGATGATATGGTCACTGATAAGAGGCAAACCATAAAAAACGATAACAAACTGCACCAAGAGGGGAGTGTTTTGATAAAATTCTACAAAGATACGAGCTAAAATGCGCAAAATTGGACGTTTACTGGTTGACATAGCTCCGAAGAAGATGCCTAAAACCATGGCTAGGATAAAGGATCCAATCGCTAGGGCAAGGGTGAAGAGGAAACCATTGAAAAATTGTCCAAAATCCTGAAAATAGGCTGTCCAAGATGATAAATCTGTCATGGGGTGTCCTCCTTAATCTGCGGTATGGCTAGATGGTTTGAGCTTGTAACGGCCATAAAGTTTCTGCAAACTACCATCCTTGCTCCATTTGGTGATCAAGTTATCGAGATAGTCGTTGAGCTCAGTATTTGATTTCTTGGTAACGATACCGTAGTCAGATGGTTTGAAACTATCATCTAGTAGTACTGTGCGTTTGCTGATGTAGCCAGACAGAATCGAGCGGTCAACGGAAAAGGCATCAATACGGTGAGCATGAAGGGAAGTAATCAATTCTGGGTAGGAACCAAGTTCGACGAATTTAAAGGTCAAGCCTTTCTTTTTACCCAGTTCAGTAATCAGGTGCTGAGTAATGGAACCTTGGGCAACACCGATGGTTTTTCCGTTTAGGTCCTCAATGCTTTTGATTTTGGCAGACTTATTGACCAAAAAGCCAGATGCGTCCGTGTAGTAGGGGCTGGTGAAGTTGTAGAGTTTTTTCCGTTCGTCTGTGATGGTAAAGGTCGCGATATCCATATCGACCTGTTCATTGTCTAGGAGCGGTCCACGGGTTTGTGCGGTAACAGGCACATAGCGAACCTTGACCTTGAGCTCATCAGCTACCATTTTTGCCAAGTCAGTTTCGATACCAGAATAGGTTCCTGTCTTAGGATCCTTGTAGCCAAAATTGGGAACGTCTTGTTTGACACCGACAACTAGCTCGCCTCTTTTTTGAATATCTGCGACACTGGTATCAGCCTGCACTGGTTTTGTAACAGCAAGGCCGAAAAGGCTAATCAATAATGCGGATAAAAAGAATTTCTTTTTCATAGATGCCTCCTTATTTTACTTTGTCACTTTCGTGGTTGATGATTTTGCTGAGGAATTGTCGGGCACGAGGTTCGCTTGGATTGTCGAAAAAGTCATCAACATCTGTCGTATCCACCAAAACTTCTCCATCAGCCATAAAGATGATGCGGTCCGCAACTTCACGGGCAAAGCCCATTTCATGGGTAACGACAATCATATTCATACCATCGTGGGCCAATTTTTGCATAACTGCCAGAACATCGCCGATGGTTTCAGGGTCAAGAGCAGATGTTGGCTCATCAAAGAGGAGGAGTTCAGGATGCATAGCGAGTCCACGTGCGATGGCAATCCGTTGTTTTTGTCCACCAGAAAGCATGGCTGGATAAGAATCTTTCTTGTCCCACATATTTACAAATTCCAGATATTTTTGGGCTGTTTTTTCAGCTTCTTTTTTATCAATTCCTAGAACTTTTACGGGCGCAAGTGTTACGTTTTCTAACACTGTTTTGTGTGGATAGAGGTTGAAATGCTGGAAAACCATACCGACTTCCTTGCGAAGCGGTACTAAATCTTTCTGGCTGGCACCAGCAACTTGGTGACCATTTACTAGAAGACTTCCCTTGTCGATAGCCTCTAAACCATTAATCGTACGGATAAGAGTGGACTTCCCAGAACCAGAAGGTCCAAGGAGGACAACGACTTGCCCTTTTTCAAAACGGAGATTGATGTCGCGGAGTGCATGGTAGTCTCCGTAATATTTTTCGACGTGTTCAAATTCTACTAAAGCCATAAGGAATCTCCTTTGTGTTAGATTTTATAACATGATTCTACACCAAAAGATTTTTCTTGTCAAATCATATCAGAAAAAAGTTAGTAAAATTTTTGTAGAAAGCAATCAGGATAGAGAAAAAGCCTAAATCATGTTATAATGAAGCAATAGAATTCTTAGAAAGAGTGGATGTCTTTTTGATAACACCTACTTATGAATGGCAGTTTGCCCCGCAAGTAGAAGATGCGGATTTTACAAAGATAGCCAAGAAGGCTGGGCTGGGTCCTGAGGTGGCTCGGTTATTATTTGAAAGAGGGATTCAGGACCAAGAAAGTCTGAAGAAGTTTTTAGAACCTTCCTTGGAGGACTTGCACGACCCTTATCTGCTCCATGATATGGACAAGGCAGTGGAACGGATTCGTCAGGCCATTGAAGAAGGGGAAAATATCCTCGTTTACGGTGATTATGATGCGGATGGTATGACTTCGGCTTCTATTGTTAAGGAAAGTTTGGAACAGCTTGGTGCTGAGTGCCGGGTTTATCTGCCCAATCGTTTTACCGACGGTTATGGACCTAATGCCAGTGTTTATAAATACTTTATCGAGCAAGAAGGAATTTCCTTGATTGTGACGGTGGATAATGGGGTTGCGGGTCACGAGGCTATTGAATTGGCCCAGTCTATGGGAGTAGATGTCATTGTGACTGACCACCATTCCATGCCTGAAACCCTGCCTGATGCCTATGCCATCGTTCATCCTGAACATCCAGATGCGAACTATCCTTTCAAATATTTGGCTGGTTGTGGAGTTGCTTTCAAGCTGGCTTGTGCCCTGTTAGAAGAAGTACAAGTGGAATTGCTTGATTTGGTCGCTATTGGTACCATTGCTGATATGGTGAGTTTGACAGATGAGAACCGTATATTAGTTCAATATGGTCTGGAAATGTTGGGGCACACTCAGCGCATTGGTCTACAAGAAATGCTGGACATGGCTGGGATTGCTGCTAACGAGGTGACAGAAGAGACAGTTGGTTTCCAGATTGCCCCTCGTTTGAATGCCTTGGGTCGCTTGGATGATCCTAATCCTGCCATTGATTTGCTGACTGGATTTGACGACGAGGAGGCGCATGAGATTGCCCTTATGATTCATCAGAAAAACGAAGAGCGCAAGGAAATCGTCCAGTCTATCTATGAAGAAGCTAAGACCATGGTGGATCCTGAGAAGAAGGTCCAGGTTTTGGCCAAGGAAGGCTGGAATCCTGGGGTTCTAGGTATCGTGGCTGGTCGTTTGTTGGAAGAACTAGGGCAGACAGTCATCGTTCTCAATATAGAGGACGGTCGTGCCAAGGGTAGTGCTCGTAGCGTGGAAGCGGTCGATATTTTTGAGGCTCTGGATCCTCATAGAGACCTCTTCATAGCCTTTGGCGGCCATGCTGGTGCAGCGGGTATGACGCTGGAAGTTGAGAAACTTTCAGATTTATCTCAGGTCTTGGAAGATTATGTCCGTGAAAAAGGTGCAGATGTTAGTGGCAAGAATAAGTTAAACTTAGATGAAGAGCTGGATTTGGAGACTTTGAGTCTTGAAACAGTCAAGAATTTTGAACGTTTAGCTCCCTTTGGAATGGACAATCAGAAACCAGTCTTTTATATTAAGGATTTTCAGGTTGAAAGTGCCCGTACCATGGGGGCAGGCAATGCCCATCTCAAGCTGAAAATCTCTAAGGGGGAAGCGAGTTTTGAAGTGGTAGCCTTCGGTCAAGGCAGATGGGCGACAGAGTTTTCTCAAACCAAGAATCTAGAGCTGGCAGTCAAATTGTCTGTCAATCAATGGAATGGCCAAACTGCCCTGCAGTTGATGATGGTGGATGCGCGTGTGGAGGGTGTTCAACTTTTTAACATCCGTGGGAAAAATGCAGTCTTGCCAGAAGGGGTTCCAGTCTTGGATTTTGCTGGAGAACTGCCAAATCTGGCGGCTAGTGAAGCTATTGTCGTAAAAACTATTCCTGAAGATATTACTCAGCTGAAGACCATTTTTCAGGAACAGAATTTCTCTGCTGTCTATTTCAAAAATGATATTGACAAGGCCTACTATCTGACGGGGTATGGGACTAGAGAGCAGTTTGCTAAATTGTACAAGACCATCTACCAGTTCCCAGAGTTTGATATTCGCTACAAGCTGAAAGATTTGGCAGCTTATCTCAACATTCAACAAATCTTGCTGGTCAAGATGATTCAAGTATTTGAAGAACTAGGCTTTGTGACGATCAAAGATGGGGGCATGACAGTCAATAAAGAGGCACCGAAGCGGGAAATCGGAGAAAGTCAGATTTACCAAAATCTCAAACAAACCGTCAAAGATCAAGAAATGATGGCGCTAGGTACCGTGCAAGAAATTTATGACTTTTTAATGGAAAAAGAGTAGACGTAGGAAAGAGTTGGGCAACCAGCTCTTTTTTGAAAACGAATCTTCATTTTGAAAATCATCAAAAAAATGGTATAATGGTAGGAAAAGATTCGGCTAAAAGTAATAGTGCTTTTAGAATAAAAATAAAAGGGTAAGTAACCCTATAATCAAGATAAATTAAGCTTTCGGAGGAAAAATGAGTAATATCAGTTTAACAACACTTGGTGGTGTACGTGAAAACGGGAAAAATATGTATATCGCTGAAATCAATGGGTCTATTTTCGTTTTGGATGCAGGTCTGAAATACCCTGAAAATGAACAACTAGGGGTGGACGTAGTCATTCCCAATATGGACTACCTTTTTGAAAATAGTGACCGTATCGCAGGGGTCTTCTTGACCCACGGCCATGCGGATGCCATTGGTGCTCTGCCTTATCTCTTGGCTGAAGCCAAGGTACCTGTATTTGGCTCTGAATTGACCATTGAGTTGGCCAAACTCTTTGTCAAAGGAAATGACACAGTTAAGAAATTCAATGATTTCCATGTCATCGATGAGGATACGGAGATTGATTTTGGAGGAACTGTGGTGTCCTTCTTCCGTACGACCCACTCTATCCCAGAAAGTTTGGGTGTTGTCTTGAAGACAGCTGAAGGTAGTATCGTTTATACAGGTGACTTCAAATTTGACCAGACAGCTAGTGAATCTTATGCGACAGACTTCGCTCGTTTGGCAGAAATCGGTCGTGACGGAGTTCTAGCTCTGCTCAGCGATTCAGCCAATGCAGATAGCAATATCCAAGTGGCTAGCGAAAGTGAAGTTGGGGACGAGATCACTCAAACCATTTCGGACTGGGATGGTCGTATCATTGTTGCAGCAGTAGCCAGCAACCTATCTCGTATTCAGCAGGTGTTTGACGCTGCGGATGCAACAGGTCGTCGTGTGGTCTTGACAGGATTTGATATTGAAAATATCGTCCGTACTGCTATTCGCCTCAAGAAATTGTCTCTAGCTAACGAAAGTCTTTTGATTAAGCCAAAAGATATGTCTCGTTTTGAGGACCATGAGTTGATTATTCTTGAGACAGGTCGTATGGGTGAGCCAATCAATGGTCTTCGTAAGATGTCGATTGGTCGCCACCGTTATGTGGAAATCAAGGACGGTGACTTGGTCTATATCGTAACCACTCCGTCTATCGCTAAAGAAGCAGTCATGGCGCGTGTGGAAAACATGATTTACCAAGCTGGAGGTGTTGTCAAACTGATCACTCAAAGCTTGCGTGTGTCAGGCCATGGGAATGCGCGTGACTTGCAGTTGATGATTAATCTCTTGCAACCCAAGTATCTCTTCCCAATTCAAGGGGAATACCGTGAGTTGGATGCCCATGCTAAGGCTGCTATGGCAGTTGGGATGTTGCCAGAACGCATTTTCATCCCTAAAAAGGGAACCAGCATGGCTTATGAGAATGGGGACTTTGTCCCAGCTGGCGCGGTTTCGGCAGGGGATGTCTTGATTGACGGGAATGCCATTGGTGATGTTGGTAATGTGGTTCTTCGTGACCGTAAGGTCTTGTCAGAGGACGGTATTTTCATCGTAGCAATTACCGTTAATCGTCGTGAGAAGAAAATTGTGGCCAAGGCTCGTGTTCATACGCGCGGATTTGTTTATCTCAAGAAGAGTCGCGATATTCTCCGTGAAAGTTCAGAATTGATTAACCAGACGGTAGAAGACTATCTTCAAGGAGATGACTTTGACTGGGCAGATCTCAAAGGGAAGGTTCGTGATAATCTTACCAAGTATCTCTTTGACCAAACCAAACGTCGTCCAGCTATTTTACCAGTGGTGATGGAAGCGAAATAATCTTTGAAATAAACAGAGAGAAAGTCGAATTTCGGCTTTTTCTTGTCGGAAAATAGAAGGAGAAAATCATGGCAGTAATGAAAATTGAGTATTACTCACAAGTATTGGATATGGAGTGGGGAGTGAATGTCCTCTACCCTGATGCCAATCGAGTGGAAGATCCAGAATGTAAAGATATCCCTGTCTTGTATCTTTTGCATGGGATGTCTGGTAATCATAATAGCTGGCTCAAGCGGACCAACGTAGAACGATTGCTTCGAGGAACTAATCTCGTCGTTGTCATGCCCAATACCAGCAATGGTTGGTATACCGATACCCAATATGGTTTTGACTACTACACGGCTCTAGCAGAGGAATTGCCACAGATTCTGCAACGCTTCTTCCCTAATATAACTAGCAAGCGTGAAAAGACCTTTATCGCTGGCCTCTCTATGGGAGGTTATGGCTGTTTCAAATTGGCTCTTGCTACAAATCGTTTCTCTCACGCAGCTAGTTTTTCAGGCGCCCTGAGCTTTCAAGATTTTTCTCCTGAAAGCCAAAATTTGGGAACGCCAGCTTATTGGAGAGGTGTGTTTGGGGAGATTAAAGATTGGACAGCTAGCCCTTATTCTCTTGAAAGTTTGGCTAAAACATCGGATAAAAAGACCAAGCTATGGGCTTGGTGTGGCGAGCAGGATTTCTTGTATGAAGCCAATAATCTAGCAGTGAAAAATCTTAAAGGACTGGGCTTTGATGTGACCTATAGCCATAGCTCTGGAACTCACGAGTGGTACTACTGGGAAAAACAATTGGAACGGTTTTTAAAAACTCTACCGATTGATTTCAAATTAGAAGAGAGATTGAGCTAATTTTTTATAAATAAACCACCATTTATAGTTATTCTTGGCTTAAAAACATTGATGAAAGTCTATTTTCGCTAGACTTTTTAATCGAAAATAGTAAAATAGTAGAGAGATACTAGTTGAAAGAGAGAAAAATATGTATCGTTATCAGCTTGGGATACCACTATCAGAGTATGATGGTTTTGTAAAAGAACATCCCATGGTTAATCTATTACAAAGCAGTGCTTGGGAAAAAGTGAAATCTGATTGGAATCATGAGAGATTTGGGGTTTATGAAGGGGAAAAATTACTGGCTGTGGCTAGTATTCTCATAAAGTCTCTGCCTTTGGGGTATAAAATGTTTTATATTCCAAGAGGTCCCATATTGGATTACAGGGATACAGAACTTTTAAAGTTTGTCCTGCAGTCTATTAAGTCTTATGCTCGCAGTAAGAAAGCTATCTTTGTGACTTTTGACCCAAGTATTTGTCAATCTCAACATTTGGTCAATCAAGATAAAACAGAATATCCTGAAAATCTTGCTCTTGTTGAGACTTTAGGGCAACTAGGAGTGAAATGGTCTGGGCAGACAGCCGAGATGGATGATACTATTCAACCTCGTATTCAGGCGAAAATATACAAGGAAAATTTTGAAGAAGATAAACTTTCTAAGTCAACAAAACAAGCTATCCGAACGGCTCGAAACAAAGGGCTTGAGGTTCAATATGGTGGACTGGAACTATTAGATTCATTTTCGGAGTTGATGAAAAAAACTGAGAAGCGCAAAGAGATTCATTTAAGAAACGAAGCCTATTATAAAAAATTATTAGATAACTTCAAAGAAGATTCCTATATCACGCTAACGAGTTTGGATGTTTCTAAGCGTTTAAGAGAATTAGAAGAACAGTTAGAAAAAAATAGAGTAGTTGCAGAAAAATTTAATGATGCAACCAAACCTTCAAAAGTTCAGGAAAATATAAAAGAAAAAGAACGTTTAGAAGAGGAAATAGATTTCTTGCAGGGATATATGAATATGGGAAAATCAAACATTCCTTTAGCGGCTACTTTGAGTTTGGAATTTGGTACTACCTCTGTCAATCTATATGCTGGTATGGATGATGATTTTAAACGTTACAATGCACCAATTTTAACTTGGTATGAAACGGCTCGCTATGCCTTTGAGCGAGGTATGGTGTGGCAAAATTTAGGTGGTGTTGAAAACTCTCTCAATGGTGGACTTTATCAGTTTAAGGAAAAATTTAATCCAACGATTGAAGAATATTTGGGTGAATTTACAATGCCCACTCATCCTCTCTATCCTCTGTTAAGACTTGCTCTTGATTTCCGTAAAACATTAAGAAAAAAACATAGAAAGTAAGTATATGGCACTAACTACACTCACGAAAAAAGAGTTTCGTACTTATTCTGATCAGGTTTCTTCTCGTTCCTTTATGCAATCTGTCCAGATGGGGGACTTATTAGAAAAAAGAGGGGCTCGAATTGTTTACCTTGCTTTGAAACAAGAAGGAGAAATTCAAGTTGCAGCTCTGGTTTATAGCTTGCCCATGCTAGGTGGTCTGCGTATGGAGCTCAATTCGGGGCCTATTTATACTCAACAAGATGCTCTTCCAGTTTTTTATGCGGAGTTAAAAGAATATGCCAAGCAAAATGGTGTATTAGAGTTGCTTGTAAAACCTTATGAAACTTATCAAACTTTTGATAGTGAAGGTGATCCAATAGATGTTGAGAAAAAAAGTATTATTCAAGGTTTAACTGATTTGGGTTATCAATTTGATGGTTTGACGACAGGATATCCAGGTGGGGAACCGAATTGGTTATATTATAAGGATTTGACTGATTTAACTGAAAAGAATTTGCTTAAAAGTTTTAGCAAAAAGGGTAAACCCTTGGTGAAAAAGGCTGAAACGTTTGGCATTCGGTTGAAAAAGTTAAAACGTGAAGAACTATCGATTTTTAAGAATATCACAAAAGAAACCTCTGAACGTAGAGAATATAGTGATAAAAGTTTAGAATATTATGAGCACTTTTATGATTCATTTGGAGAACAGGCGGAGTTTCTCATAGCAAGCTTAAATTTTTCGGAGTATATGAGCAAATTGCAAGGTGAACAAAGTAAACTAGAAGAAATCTTGGACAAGTTGCGACTTGATTTGAGTAAAAATCCTCATTCTGAGAAAAAACAAAATCAACTGAGAGAATATTCTAGTCAATTTGAAACTTTTGAAGTTCGAAAAGCAGAAGCGAGAGACTTGATTGAAAAATATGGAGAAGAAGATATTGTTTTAGCCGGGAGTTTATTTGTTTATATGCCTCAGGAAACGACTTACCTCTTTAGTGGTTCCTACACTGAATTTAATAAGTTCTATGCCCCTGCGCTACTTCAAAAATATGTTATGTTGGAAAGTATAAAACGTGGAATACCTAAATACAACTTCCTAGGCATTCAAGGGATTTTTGATGGTAGTGATGGTGTTTTGCGTTTTAAACAGAATTTTAATGGCTACATTGTACGAAAAGCAGGTACTTTCCGTTACCATCCATCGCCTTTAAAATACAAGGCTATTCAATTACTCAAAAAAATATTAGGACGTTAATACTCTTCGAAAATCTCTTCAAACCACGTCAGCGTCCATCTGCAACCTCAAAACAGTGTTTTGAGCTGACTTCGTCAGTCTTATCTACAACCTCAAAGCAGTACTTTGAGCAACTTGCGGCTAGCTTCCTAGTTTGCTCTTTGATTTTTATTGAGTATAAGATAAAAAAGTCAGTATTTAGCTTTCTTTCAGCTTGTTTTAGTAAAATATTCTTTATTTGCTAGAAAGGTGGAAGAATATGCGCTGGCTTTTTCGTTTGATAGGGGCTTTCTTTTCTTTTGTGTGGCGTTTGTTTTGGCGCCTGGTTTGGACAGTTGTTCTCTTATGTGCTCTTGCTTTTGGTTTTCTCTGGTATGTGAACGGGGATTTTCAAGAAGCGCTAAAGCAAGCAGAGCGGTCAGTAAAAATTGGTCAACAAAGCATTGACCAATGGGAAAGAACAGGGCAACTGCCTAAGTTGAACCAGACAGATAGTCACCAGCATTCTGAAGGAAGGTGGCCGCAGGCCTCTGCTCGTATTTACTTGGATCCTTATATGGATTCACGCTTTCAAGAGGCTTATGTAGAAGCAATTCAGAACTGGAATCAAACTGGTGCTTTTAATTTTGAAATTGTCACCGAGTCCAGCAAGGCAGATATCTTGGCTACTGAGATGAATGACGGAGGCACCCCTGTGGCAGGAGAGGCGGAAAGTCAGACCAATCTCTTAACAGGGCAATTCTTATCCGTAACGGTACGTCTGAATCACTATTATCTGTCCAATCCGGATTATGGCTATTCCTATGAGCGCATTGTCCATACAGCAGAACATGAGTTGGGTCATGCGATTGGCTTGGACCATACAGATGAGAAGTCGGTGATGCAACCTGCAGGTTCTTTTTATGGTATCCAGGAAGAGGATGTTGCAAACCTTCGAAAAATATATGAGACCAATGAGTAGGGAACTATCTTTCCCTACTTTTTTGCTATAATGGAACTATGAATAACTTGATTAAATCAAAACTAGAGCTCTTGCCGACCAACCCTGGTTGCTACATTCATAAGGATAAAAACGGGACTATTATCTATGTAGGAAAGGCTAAAAATCTGCGTAACCGCGTGAGGTCTTATTTCCGTGGGAGTCATGATACCAAGACAGAGGCCTTGGTGTCTGAAATTGTGGATTTTGAATTTATCGTTACTGAGTCTAATATTGAGGCACTTCTCCTAGAAATCAATCTCATCAAGGAAAATAAACCCAAGTACAATATCATGCTCAAGGATGATAAGTCTTATCCTTTCATCAAAATCACCAATGAGCGCTATCCGCGCTTGATTATCACCCGTCAGGTCAAGAAGGACGGAGGTCTTTATTTTGGACCTTATCCCGATGTGGGGGCGGCCAATGAGATCAAGCGGCTACTGGATCGGATTTTTCCTTTTCGGAAATGTACCAATCCACCGTCTAAGGTTTGTTTCTATTACCATATCGGCCAATGTATGGCCCATACTATCTGTAAGAAGGATGAGGACTATTTCAAGTCCATGGCTCAGGAGGTTTCTGATTTCCTAAAAGGGCAGGATGACAAGATTATCGATGGTCTCAAAGAAAAGATGACTACTGCAGCCCAGACTATGGAATTTGAACGGGCGGCGGAATATCGTGACTTGATTCAGGCCATTGGAACGCTTCGAACCAAGCAACGGGTCATGGCTAAGGATCTCCAAAATCGCGATGTCTTTGGCTACTATGTGGACAAGGGCTGGATGTGTGTTCAGGTTTTCTTTGTCCGTCAGGGCAAGCTCATTGAGCGCGATGTCAATCTCTTCCCCTACTACAATGATCCGGATGAGGATTTTCTGACCTACGTAGGACAATTTTATCAAGAAAAATCTCACCTGGTTCCCAATGAAGTGTTGATACCGCAGGATATTGATGAAGAAGCCGTCAAGGTCTTGGTAGATACTAAGATTCTCAAACCCCAGCGTGGAGAGAAAAAACAGCTGGTCAATCTGGCTATAAAGAATGCCCGTGTTAGTCTGGAGCAGAAATTCAACCTGCTAGAGAAATCAGTCGAAAAGACCCAGGGAGCCATCGAGAACCTGGGACGCTTGCTCCAAATTCCAACCCCAGTTCGTATTGAGTCCTTCGATAACTCCAACA
This sequence comes from Streptococcus pseudopneumoniae, assembly GCF_001074975.1. Classification (GTDB taxonomy): domain Bacteria; phylum Bacillota; class Bacilli; order Lactobacillales; family Streptococcaceae; genus Streptococcus; species Streptococcus pseudopneumoniae_D. The sequence continues at coordinate 51,852 of NZ_JUUO01000133.1, forward strand.
TCATGGGAACTAGCCCTGTTTCAGCCATGGTCGTCTTTGTCAACGGCAAACCAAGTAAAAAAGATTACCGTAAGTATAAAATCAAGACTGTGGTTGGACCGGACGATTATGCCAGTATGAGAGAAGTCATTCGCAGGCGCTATGGTCGAGTACAGCGTGACGGTTTGACTCCTCCAGATTTGATTGTCATCGATGGGGGACAAGGTCAAGTCAATATCGCTAAGCTAGTCATCCAAGAGGAACTGGGTTTGGATATTCCCATTGCAGGTCTGCAAAAGAATGACAAACACCAAACCCATGAGCTGCTCTTTGGAGATCCGCTTGAGGTGGTGGAGTTGTCTCGCAATTCTCAGGAATTTTTCCTCCTCCAACGCATTCAAGATGAGGTGCACCGCTTTGCCATTACTTTCCACCGCCAACTGCGCTCAAAAAATTCCTTTTCATCACAACTGGATGGAATTGAAGGTCTGGGACCTAAACGCAAGCAAAATCTCATGAAGCATTTCAAGTCTCTGACAAAAATCAAGGAAGCCAGTGTGGATGAGATTGTCGAAGTTGGGGTGCCAAGACTTGTCGCAGAAGCTGTGCAAAGAAAGTTGAAACCGCAGGAAGAAGTGGAATTAGCTCAAGTGGTGGAAGAAAGAGTAGATTATCAAACAGAAGGAGACCATCATGAACCATAAAATCGCAGTTTTATCAGATATTCATGGCAATGCGACGGCCTTAGAAGCAGTGATTGCAGATGCTAAAAATCAAGGAGTCAGGGAATACTGGCTTCTGGGAGATATTTTTCTTCCTGGTCCAGGTGCAAATGACTTGGTAACCCTGCTAAAGGATCTTCCTATCACGGCAAGTGTTCGAGGTAATTGGGATGATTGTGTCCTTGAGGCTTTAGATGGGCAATATGGCTTAGAAGACCCACAGGAAGTCCAGCTCATGCGATTGACCCAGTTTTTGATGGAGCGAATGGATCCTGCAACGATTGTCTGGCTACGAAGCTTGCCTATGCTGGAAAAGAAAGAAGTTGAGGGACTGCGTTTTTCTCTCTCTCATAATTTACCTGACAAAAATTATGGAGGTGACTTGTTGGTTGAGAATGATACGGAGAAATTTGACCAACTGCTAGATGAGGAAACGGACGTGGCAGTCTATGGTCATGTTCACAAGCAATTGCTTCGTTATGGCAGTCAAGGGCAACAAATCATCAATCCAGGGTCGATTGGCATGCCCTATTTTAATTGGGAGGCGTTAAAAAATCACCGTGCCCAGTATGCCGTGATAGGAGTTGAAGATGGGGAATTGGTGAATATCCTATTTCGTAAAGTCGCTTATGATTATGAAGCGGAGTTAGAACTGGCCAAGTCCAAGGGACTTCCCTTTATCGAAATGTATGAAGAGCTACGAAGAGAAGACAACTATCAGGGGCACAATCTGGAACTTTTAGCCAGCTTAATAGAAAAGCATGGGTATGTAGAGGATGTGAAGGATTATTTTGATTTTTTGTAAGAGTTTCCTAAAATAACCAATGCAAACTAAAAACGATTGGCTGGTCCAATCGTTTTTAGTTTATCTTATTGTAACTGAGATTGATCTGGGAGATAAGAACCACCTAGATAGGTATTGCTGAGTTTTTCAAGTGTTCCGTCTTGATAGAGTTCTTTGAGAGCTTTATCAAATTGCTCTTTAAACTCTTTTTGGTCGCTTGAGAAAACGATATAATTGTTGGGGCTATCGGCAGAAGGTAAATCAACGACTGAGAGGTCTAAGCCACGGTCCTTGATAATTTTTTGAACTGATACCTTGTCAAAGACTAGGAAATCAAATTCGCCGTTAGAGAGGTCTAAGATTCGTTTACCGATATCCTCTCCGGAAAAATCGATAGTAGCGGGATTGTCAGTGTGTTTCTGATTCCAGTTATTGATGAATTGAGCGTTTGAAGTTCCGGTATCCTCTTGCGTTGTTTTGCCAGCGATTTGGTCAAGTGAAGTCAGAGGATTTTTCTTGTTGCTGACAAGGACGAGGGGATTGTTCGAAATTGGAAGTGAGTAAAGGTATTTTTCAGCACGCTCTTTTGTGTAACTCAAGTTATTGGCTGCAGCCTGATAGTGACCAGAATCAAGTCCTGGAAAGATACTCTCCCAGGCGGTTCTTTGAAATTGAATTTCGTAGTCGCTGAGTTTTTCATCTACTGCTTTTAGAACTTCAATATCGAATCCTGTCAGATTGCCCTTGTCTTCGTAGTCAAATGGCGGCACATCACCAGCTGTAGCAACGACGATTGTTTTTTGAGAGCTGGTTTCTTTAGGTGTAGCTTGATTTCCACAGGCAACCAAAAATGGTAGGATGGCTAGTAATAGGCTAAATTTCTTCATAATGTCTCCATTCAAATGTAAAGTTATCTATTAGTTTATCAGAAACTTTCCCGATGAACCAATATATATTTTTTATGGCTGTGATAAAAAAACTTAATCATGAAAAATCCCTGCAAGCTCTTTCAAATTATGGTAGAATGGAAGCAGTAGAATTAGAAAAGGAAATCGATTATGAAATTTCTTGAATTAAATAAAAAACGTCATGCGACCAAGCATTTCACTGATAAGCCAGTGGATCCCAAAGATGTGCGTACGGCTATCGAAATTGCAACCTTGGCTCCAAGTGCCCATAACAGCCAGCCTTGGAAATTTGTGGTCGTTCGTGAGAAAAATGCTGAACTGGCAAAATTGGCTTACGGTTCCAACTTTGAGCAGGTATCATCAGCACCTGTAACCATTGCCTTGTTTACAGATACAGATTTGGCCAAACGTGCTCGCAAGATCGCCCGTGTCGGTGGAGCAAAGAATTTCTCAGAAGAACAATTACAATACTTCATGAAAAATTTGCCAGCTGAATTTGCGCGCTACAATGAACAGCAGGTCAGTGACTACCTAGCCCTCAATGCAGGTTTGGTTGCCATGAACTTGGTTCTAGCTCTTACAGACCAAGGAATTGGTTCCAACATTATCCTTGGTTTTGACAAATCAAAAGCCAACCAAGTTTTGGAAATCGAAGACCGTTTCCGCCCAGAACTCTTGATTACGGTAGGTTACACGGACGAGAAATTAGAACCAAGCTACCGCTTGCCAGTAGATGAAATCATCGAGAAAAGATAGAAGGAAGATAATATGACAGCAATTGATTTTACAGCAGAAGTAGAAAAACGCAAAGAAGACCTCTTGGCTGACTTGTTTAGCCTTTTGGAAATTAACTCTGAACGTGATGATAGCAAGGTTGATGCCCAGCATCCATTTGGACCTGGTCCAGTAAAAGCCTTGAAAAAATTCCTTGAAATCGCAGATCGTGATGGTTACCCAACAAAAAATGTTGACAACTATGCAGGACATTTTGAGTTTGGTGAAGGGGAAGAAGTTCTTGGAATCTTTGCCCACATGGACGTTGTGCCAGCAGGTAGCGGTTGGGATACGGATCCTTACACTCCAACTATTAAAGACGGCCGTCTCTACGCGCGTGGTGCTTCTGATGATAAAGGACCAACTACAGCATGTTACTATGGTTTGAAAATCATCAAAGAGCTTGGTCTTCCAACTTCTAAAAAAGTTCGCTTTATTGTCGGGACTGATGAAGAATCAGGCTGGGCAGATATGGACTACTACTTTGACCATGTAGGACTTGCGAAGCCAGACTTTGGTTTCTCTCCAGATGCTGAATTCCCAATCATCAATGGTGAAAAAGGAAATATCACAGAATATCTCCACTTTGCCGGTGAAAACAAGGGGGCAGCTCGTCTTCACAGCTTCTCAGGTGGTTTACGTGAAAACATGGTACCTGAGTCAGCAACTGCAGTCGTTTCAGGAGACTTGGCTGACTTGCAAGCTAAACTAGATGCTTTTGTTGCAGAGCACAGGCTTAGAGGAGAAATCCAAGAAGAAAATGGTCAGTATAAGGTTACGATTATCGGTAAATCAGCCCACGGTGCTATGCCTGCTTCAGGTGTCAATGGTGCGACTTACCTAGCCCTCTTCCTTAGCCAGTTTGACTTTGCTGCTTCAGCCAAAGACTACCTTGACATTGCTGGTAAGATTCTCTTAAATGACCATGAAGGTAAAAACTTAAAAGTGGCTCATGTGGATGAAAAGATGGGTGCTCTTTCTATGAATGCTGGTGTCTTCCGCTTTGACGAAGCAAGTGCTGATAATACCATTGCCCTCAACTTCCGTTATCCAAAAGGAACAAGTCCAGAACAAATCAAGTCAATCCTTGAAAACTTGCCAGTTGTTTCTGTTAGCTTATCAGAACATGGTCACACACCTCACTATGTACCAATGGAAGATCCACTTGTACAAACCTTGTTGAGCGTTTATGAGAAACAAACAGGTCTTCAAGGTCATGAGCAAGTCATCGGTGGTGGAACCTTTGGACGTCTATTGGAACGTGGTGTAGCCTATGGTGCCATGTTCCCAGACTCTATTGATACTATGCACCAAGCCAACGAATTTATCGCCTTGGAGGATCTTTTCCGTGCAGCAGCCATCTATGCTGAAGCGATTTACGAATTGATTAAATAATGCCATAGAAGTCTGAGATTTTATGCTTGGACTTCTTTTTGGAGGGGAAACAAATGTCTCAAATCGAAAGAATCAAGCAAGCCATCATGGTGGACCCACAAAATGAGAGTTATACGAAACAAGGAATAGAGCCTCTCTTTGCAGCCCCAAAGACCGCCCGTATCAATATCATTGGGCAGGCACCTGGTCTCAAAACCCAAGAAGCTGGACTTTACTGGAAGGATAAAAGTGGTGATCGCTTGCGGGAGTGGCTAGGTGTAGATGAAGATACCTTTTACAACTCAGGTTACTTTGCAGTCATGCCCATGGATTTCTATTTTCCAGGACATGGCAAGTCTGGAGATTTACCGCCTCGAGCAGACTTTGCTGAAAAATGGCATCCGCAGCTCTTGCAAGAATTGCCTGATATCCAATTGACCCTCTTGATTGGGCAATATGCTCAGGCTTACTATTTAAAGGAGAAAGTCAGTGGCAAGGTGACAGAACGGGTAAGACATTACCAGAACTACTTGCCAGCCTATTTTCCACTGGTACACCCCTCACCACGCAATCAAATCTGGATGGCCAAAAATCCTTGGTTTGAGTCAGAAGTGGTGCCAGAATTGCAAGCATTAGTAAATAAGATTATTCATCAATAAAGGAGAAAATTTATGGATGCTTACCAACAAGTAGCCAAAAAGTTGCAAGAGTTGGGGATTACATATAATGTGGTAGATCATCCACCTGTATTCACGACAGAGCAGGCAGATAGCTATATTAAAGATCTGGAAGGAGTTCGGACCAAATCTATGTTTTTGACTAACAAAAAGAAAACCCAGTACTATCTGCTGATCATGGATGATAAGAAGCGATTGGATATGGATGACTTTAAAGTGCAAGTGGGAGCTGATCGGATTCGCATGGCCTCATTGGACTCCTTGGCTGAGAAAATGAACCTACCAGCAGGAACGGTATCTCCTTTTGGTTTGTTAAATAATGAAGAAAAAGATATTCATGTCTATTTTGATAAGGACATTATTTCAGATGATGCCATGACTTTCCATCCTAATACCAATGAAAAAACTATCTTTATCAAAAGCAAAGACTTGTTCCGATTTTTAAAGTCGATTGGATTTACCTATGAGATATTAATCTTGCCTTAATGGCATCAAAGAGGAGAAAAAGAATGAAAGAAATAGCCTTTGACGCATTTTACCAGCTTTACCAAAACGACCAACTTTCTCTAGTGGACGTGAGAGAAGTAGAAGAGTTTGAAGCTCTTCATTTAGAAAGTGCCCATAACCTACCACTTAGTCAATTAGCTGATAGCTATGATCAGTTGGACAAGGACAACTTGCATTATGTCATTTGCAAATCTGGAATGAGATCGGCGCGTGCTTGCCAATTCCTATCAGAACAAGGTTATGAGGTTATCAATGTCCAAGGTGGCATATTGGCCTTTGAAGAACTGTAAACATTAAAATTTTCTCCTACTTGGTGTGATCTGGGTAGGGGAGTTTAATTTTTAGATAATTCTCATTTTTGAGAATCTTGAAAACATTCAATATTTACTTCGTGAAGCTTTTTTCATACTCTTATTCATGATATACTAGGTCAGTATTTTATAAATATGAAGGAGATTTATATGGCTAAAAAAGGTGCCCTAACAGGTTTACTCCTGTTTGGAATATTTTTTGGTGCGGGGAACTTGATTTTTCCGCCTTCTCTAGGTGCTCTATCTGGAGAACATTTTCTTCCTGCCATCGCAGGTTTTGTCTTCTCAGGCGTCGGTATCGCCGTCTTGACACTTATTATTGGAACGCTAAATCCTAAAGGATATATTTACGAGATTTCAACAAAGATAGCGCCTTGGTTTGCGACTCTTTACCTCTCAGTTCTTTACTTGTCAATCGGTCCATTCTTTGCTATTCCACGTACTGCTACAACAGCTTACGAAGTAGGGATTAAGCCCCTTTTGTCGGATGCAAATAAAGGTCTTGGATTGATTGTCTTTACTGTTTTGTATTTTGCGGCGGCGTATCTAATTTCGCTTAATCCATCAAAAATCTTGAACCGTATTGGACGGATCTTAACACCAGTCTTTGCGATTTTGATTGTTATCTTGGTTGTTCTAGGAGCTATCAAATACGGTGGAACAAGTCCTCAAGCTGCTTCGGAAGCTTATCAAGCTTCTGCTTTTGGTACAGGTTTCCTAGAAGGTTACAATACCTTGGATGCCCTTGCCTCAGTTGCCTTCAGTGTAATCGCAGTTCAAACCTTGAAACAGCTTGGATTTTCAAGTAAGAAAGAATACATTTCAACTATTTGGGTTGTTGGCATCGTTGTAGCCCTTGCCTTCAGCGCTCTTTACATCGGTTTAGGTTTCCTTGGAAATCATTTCCCAGTACCAGCTGAAGCGATGAAGGGTGGAACACCAGGTGTTTACATCTTGTCACAAGCGACTCAAGAAATCTTTGGCTCAACAGCTCAACTCTTCCTCGCAGCTATGGTTACCGTAACCTGCTTCACAACAACAGTTGGTTTGATTGTGTCAACAGCTGAGTTCTTTAATGAACGCTTCCCACAAATCAGCTACAAGGTTTATGCAACAGCCTTTACCTTGATTGGATTTGCTATTGCCAATTTGGGTCTTGATGCGATTATCAAGTACTCGATTCCTGTACTGGTTATCTTGTACCCAATCACGATTGCCATCGTCATGATTGTCATTGTTAACAAATTTGTGGCTCTTTCAAAACCAGGTATGCAGTTGACAATTGCTGTGGTTACAGCTATTGCCATTGCAAGCGTACTAGGAAGCTCGTTTAAGGTTGAGTTTCTTGCAAACTTTGTCAATGCTCTTCCTTTTGCCAAGGCATCACTCCCATGGTTGGTACCGGCCATCGTCGGAATCTTGCTCTCATTGGTCCTACCAAACAAGCAAGAAAGTGATGTTTTTGAAATGGAATAATCACTAATACTCTTCGAAAATCAAATTCAAACCACGTCAGCGTCGCCTTGCCGTAGGTATGGTTACTGACTTCGTCAGTTCTATCCACAACCTCAAAGCAGTGTTTTGAGCTGACTTCGTCAGTCTTATTTACAACCTCAAAGCAGTGCTTTGAGCAACCTGCGGCTAGTTTCCTAGTTTGCTCTTTGATTTT
>NZ_JUUO01000134.1 GCF_001074975.1 Streptococcus pseudopneumoniae
CTAGAGGCTCTATAATCTCTTTATAAGACTTGACCATCAGACGAAATAGAACGATTTGAAGGCATTTATGATATTTAGCTGTACTAGAGTCTTTTAAAAGTGTTTTGATAGCTTGGATTTCTTCTTTAGTTGATTTCATATCATTATTATATAGTGCTTTTTGATTTTAGTCTAGTATAACATCTGGAGAGGACAATTGATGTCTTCTCCATTTTTTTATAGCTGCTTGTTTAAAACTAAGCAACTAAATTGAAAATAAAGTAAGATAAAGATTTGTTCCAAAAGTCATAGGCAAACACTTCCATCTAAGTAAAAGATACTAAAAAATTATTTAAATACTATAAAATAAGTTGTAGAAATACAAAAGTGATAGATCCGTTATAGTAGAGTTTAGAAAGTGTCACTGGAAAGGAATTTGTTAAAACAATTCAGTTTACACAAAAAATAGATAACTTTCTGTCTTAAAATCGAATTATTAGTGAATTTAATTTTAAAAAAATAAATTTTAGTAAAAAGTAAGCGCTAACACTTGATTTTTATAGATATATTGATATATTAAATACAGAAAAATTAAAAAGGGGATTAATAATATGAAGTTTCATTTTAATGAACGCCAACGATTTTCTTTGAGAAAGTATAGCTTTGGCTTAGCATCTGTTCTTTTGGGAACCGCCTTCTTTTTGAGCGGACAGGTCGCTAGTGCTGATGAGGCTAAAGTTACACAAACTTTACCGATTTCTGTATTATCTGCAAATTCAGGTAGTTCAAATGGGGCATCTGAATCCGTAGTACCAGAAACTGCCGATTCAAAATCAACAGTAGCTGATAAAACTGTTGTAACACCAGAAACAACTGAAGTTTCTTCAGATTCTGAAAAAGGTGCACCAGAAAGTCCAAAATCTGAGAAATCAGAAGTATCAGCTAAAGAATCAATCGAAGATACGGGAAAAACACCAGAAGTTTCTTCAGATTCTGAACAAGTTACAACTGAAAAGCCAAAAGCTGATAAAGAAGAATCAGCTAAGCAATCCAGTGAAGATACGGCAAAAACAACTGAAGGTAAAGCTGAAGTTGCTGAAAAAGATGATAAGTCTACTGATAAAGCTCCAGCTCCAGCTGAAGCCCGCCGTTCAACACGTACACGTCGAGCTACTTCAGAAAATAAACGTGAAGTATCAAATTGGAGTGAGTTTGTTTCAGCCTTAGAGGATGGAAATGTCAACGAAATCACTGTAAATGGTGATGTCGTAGCTCAAGGTGACAATGGTAACACAGACAGACCAACTCCTGGTTCTGTAGATCGTAGAACTACTATTAGTGCACCGTCTCGTCCAGTTACTATCAAAGGTAAAGATGACAATGCTCGTCTTGAACTCTTGTCACACACTTTGGGGTTGACTGGAGCTAGCTGGGAACTAAATCTTAAAAATCTTAAAATAGCGACTGCTAATTCTAAAGGTTCAATTGATTTATCAAGAACTAGTGGATCAAATACTGTTACCTTTGAAAACGTGACAAGTGTTGGGTCATCGCTTTATGGTGGTGGTGGTAACACAAATGTTGTTATCAAAGGAAATACAACTTCAACAGTTAGTGACAGTTATCAAGCTGCAAATGGTCAAACTCAACACGTACAACGGAATGTCGGAGCTGCTGGTCACTCAGATCAACGTCGTGAGTCAAATATTCACTCTGCTAAATCTGTAACAGTTGCTGAGGGAGCTAGTTTAACGCTTAATCGCTCTTCTCAAGGGGATGCTATTACTCTTGAAAGTGGAGCTAAAGTCAGTGTAGAAGATAAAGCTAGTCTTACTATCAATATGAATACTGACAACCGAACTGATAATGCTCGCTACCATAATGCTGGTATTTTCATGGCTGATAGTGGTACCGTAGAAACTGGTAAAGGCTCTAAGTTAGTCCTAAATACTAGTATCGGTCAAGGTATTTCAATTGGTATAAACCGTCCAGGGGATAACGTTAACGATACGGAGCGTTTCGGTGGTTACGGTGCAGGTAACACTGGTCGTAAAAATGGCCCTAGCCGAGTTCTTATTGGCGAAGAAGGAACATTTGAGTTTAACGGTCGTGACGGTATTATGATGGGTAATCACTCAGAACTTGTCACAGGTCAAAATTCAAAAGTTCGCTTTGAAAACAAGGGACGTGGTGTTGCGCTTGATTTCGGTAATGACTCAAGAGTAGCCTTTGGTAAACATTCGACAAATACCTTCCATTCAGTAGGTAAAGGTAAAAATAAGGATACTAAGACACCTTCAGGTAGTTACAATGGGTACAACTATATCGGTCTAAATGAAAATGGTAAGATCTTAGTAGATGACTTCGCGACTTTCCGTGTGCAAATGGATGACCGTACGTATACGGATGTTAAGACAAAAATCACTTATGATAATGACTGGGATGATGTCATTTCACTTGGTTCTGAAAATGGCCGAAAGGATCAACCATTATTCCAAGCTAATAAAGGTTCTATCGTAGATATCCGAGATGATAATACCAACTTCTATGCGGAGTTGATATCTGTGGCGCTAGGTAATAGTTCAAATACCTTCTTCCAGTTCAACAATCCACTTTATGTTTCCTTTATGAGATACACAAAATCAGATGGTACATCAGCAGGGGAAATTACTGGTAAATTACCACCATCTATTCCTCAAGGGAACAACCCACAGGATATCGGAAAAGGGAACATCCTTTATATCTCAGGTAATTCAGAAGCTTCTGGCAATAGAGTAGAATTTAATGGTCCAGCTAGCCAGAACGGTGGCTCTACTGTTGGAACTTATACCGTCTATTCTATGAATAAAGATGGTAAGGATAGCCAAACTAAAAATAAACAAAGTTCTGTTTGGACTAATATCCAGGCTGGCTCCGCATCTATTGCTGGGTTCCAAAGTGGAAGACCAAATATACAACCTGCTAACGCTGCATCTGTTCAAACAGGATCTTCTTCTGGAGGGGTAAGTGCTACAGATAGAATCTATGGTATTGACCCTGTTGGTAATAACCGCCAAAATATTTGGGTATCAAATGGTTCTAAAATCAACCCGACTGGTGTTCATAAAAATATCATCAAATATGTGTACGAAGATGGAACTCCAGTTAAACTAGACAAAGACGGAAATCCAGTTAAAGATGTTATCCAGTCATCAGATTGGAAGCGTACTTTGGATGTCTCTATTGACCAAGAGGAATTCAAAGAGATTTTGAAAAATTCAAGTGTCAGAAATGGTGATGAATTCTTAGCAGCTTATAGTAAAGCGAAGTATCACATTTCTGATATTGATGGAGATAACATAGCTGATACAGGCTGGAAAGAAGACGGAACAAATTCAGGTAGATATAATTATGGAACCGTTACTTCACCAACTATTAAAGGATATACAGCAGAAATCAAGTCAACTAATGTCCCAGAATTAAAAGTTGGGGCTAAAGCTGATTCAGTTTCAGTGACTTATGATTCAAGTAATGCACCAGAAACGCTTATTGAAGCTCAAGCTGGTGGACGTACCGTATCAGAAACTTATTGGCGTAATATTGTAGCCAAATCTGATTTGGGTGTCTATGAAACAGTTGTTGTCTATAAAAAAGTAAAACAAAAAGCTATTGTCAAATACATTGATACAAATGCTAATAATAAGGAATTAGCAAAAGATGAAGTTGAAGGTAAATCAGGTGAAGCTATTGACTACTCAACTGCAACTAAGATTGCTGATTTTGTTAATAAGGGTTACAAGCTTGTAGAAGATGGATTTACAAACTCGACTGCAGATCAAAAGAAATTTGATGATGATGAAAACATTGATCAAGAATTCGTAGTTAGACTAGAACACGGTGAAACTCCAGTTGGACCAAACGATCCACATAATCCAACAGATCCAATCAATCCAAATGATCCAGAAAGTCCTAAATACCCTGCGGAAAATCAATGGAAGAAAGATGTAACATCAACTGTTCATTATGTGGTATCAGACGGTAAGGCAACTGCCCCAGCTGACAATGATCAAAATGCACAATGGACACGTACCTTAAAACTTGATAAGGTGACAGGTACAGTTCTTAACCCTAATGAATCATGGGTAGCGAATAAGGCTAACTATGATGCAGTTCAAACACCAGGATTGTCAGGTTACTACGCTGATAAAGCACGTGTTGAAGCTAAGACAGTCACTGAGGAAAATCTTAAAGAAACTGTTACTTACAACCCACTTGGAAAATTGGTTCCAAAACCAGAGACACCAAACGATCCAAACTTCCCATCAACACCAGAAGTGCCGTATCCAAATGATCCAGATGATCCAACCAAACCAGGTAAACCAGTTGTTCCAGATGTACCAGGTTACAAACCATACTTGCCAGATCCAAAGGATCCAACGA
>NZ_JUUO01000135.1 GCF_001074975.1 Streptococcus pseudopneumoniae
GATATTCTCGCATATAATGACTAGGAATGCTAGGTCGGATTCCTTGAGGAGCCCAACAAGAACTCATCTTACTAATTCTTCCGAAACCAGCTTCATCTTGGTACATCAAGCGTACTTTGTTATAAGTTCCCTCTTCTTTAAAGCGCTTACTTAAGGTCTCGAATGTAGATTTTATTTTTAGACGTCTCAATTGTTTGATCGTCTGCTTTGTTGGGATGTTCAGGTCGAGGAGTAACCGTTCGCTAACCATGGCGTTTCAGGAGATAATAAAAACCATCACGTGTGGAAGTGTGACCAATCTCTTTTTGATAGGCTTCAAATAACTGATTGACAGTTACAAATTCCCCAACCTGAGCAGCCTCTATATGACGTTTTAGAAATGCTTTTTCTTCTTCATAAGTCATATATTCTCGATGACGTCCACCACGGGTTTCTAGAAGAAGAGCTTCTAAACCAAACTCCTTATATTTTTTCAAATTTCTCCAAACAGTTGTTTTATTGCAATCTAGCGGATCCATGATTTCCTTATAACTCTTTCCTTTTGAACGAAAATAAATAATCTGTAGACGTTTGTGATATTTGGCGTACGATGAATCTCTTAGGAGTTTTTCAATTTTTTGTATTTCTTCGTTTGTAAGTTTCATAACTACCATTATAAGATGTTTTTTGATTTTATGCTAGTATAATAGAAAAATCTCTAATTTCATAATCTATAAGCAAACGCTTGCATTCCTTTTTTTATTGGATTATAATAGGTTGGTATAAATCATTCTGTAATAATATTGAGAAGGTGGAGAAAGTAAGGATTTAGAATATTTGTAGTCAAAAATACAATGTTGTTTCTTACGATAGGGAGATAGATATGACAATGATAGAAGTGCAACATCTTCAGAAGAATTTTGTGAAGACAGTCAAGGAACCGGGCTTGAAGGGGGCATTACGTTCCTTTATTCATCCTGAAAAGCAGACCTTTGAAGCGGTCAAGGATTTGACTTTTGAGGTTCCAAAGGGGCAGATTTTAGGATTTATCGGGGCAAATGGTGCTGGAAAGTCGACAACCATCAAAATGCTGACAGGAATTTTAAAGCCGACATCAGGCTATTGTCGGATTAACGGCAAGATTCCGCAGGACAATCGCCAAGATTATGTCAAGGATATTGGGGTTGTCTTTGGACAACGCACTCAGCTATGGTGGGATTTGGCACTGCAAGAGACCTACACAGTTTTGAAAGAAATCTATGATGTGCCAGACTCGCTTTTCCATAAGCGTATGGACTTTTTGAATGAAGTTTTGGATTTGAAGGAATTTATCAAGGATCCTGTGCGGACTCTTTCACTAGGTCAACGGATGCGGGCGGATATTGCGGCTTCCTTGCTTCACAATCCCAAGGTTCTCTTTTTAGATGAGCCGACCATTGGCTTGGATGTGTCGGTCAAGGATAACATTCGTCGAGCCATTACTCAGATCAATCAAGAGGAAGAAACAACCATTCTCCTGACCACTCACGACTTGAGCGACATTGAGCAACTCTGTGATCGGATTTTTATGATTGACAAGGGGCAGGAGATTTTTGATGGAACGGTTAGCCAGCTCAAGGAAACCTTTGGCAAGATGAAGACTCTCTCCTTTGAACTGGTACCAGGTCAAAGTCATCTCCTTTCTCACTATGAAGGCTTTTCGGATATGACCATTGATAGACAAGGAAATAGCCTTAATATTGAATTTGATAGTTCCCGCTACCAATCAGCTGATATTATCAAGCAAACCCTGTCTGATTTTGAAGTCCGTGATTTGAAGATGATGGATACGGATATTGAGGATATTATCCGTCGCTTCTACCGAAAGGAGCTCTAAGATGATCAAATTGTGGAGACGTTATAACCCCTTTATCAATGCAGGTGTTCAGGAATTGATCACCTATCGAGTCAATTTTATTCTCTATCGGATCGGAGATGTCATGGGGGCTTTTGTGGCTTTTTATCTCTGGAAGGCAGTCTTTGATTCCTCACAGGAGTCTTTGATTCAGGGCTTCAGTATGGCAGACATTACCCTCTACATCATCATGAGTTTTGTGACCAATCTGTTGACTAGGTCTGATAGCTCCTTTATGATTGGGGAGGAGGTCAAGGATGGTTCCATTATCATGCGCTTGTTGAGACCGGTGCATTTTGCTGCCTCTTATCTTTTTACTGAGCTTGGTTCCAAGTGGTTGATTTTTATCTCTGTTGGCCTGCCATTTTTAAGTGTCATTGTGCTGATGAAAATCCTATCTGGTCAAGGGATTTTAGAAGTATTAGGAGTAACGATCATTTATCTCTTTAGCTTATCCCTAGCCTACCTGATTAACTTTTTCTTTAATATCTGCTTTGGATTTTCAGCTTTTGTGTTTAAAAATCTATGGGGCTCGAATCTCCTCAAGACTTCAATAGTGGCCTTTATGTCTGGAAGTTTGATTCCCTTGGCTTTCTTTCCAAAGGTGGTTTCAGATATTCTCTCCTTCTTGCCTTTTTCATCCTTGATTTATACCCCAGTCATGATCATTGTTGGAAAATACGATGCCAGTCGGATTATTCAGGCGCTTTTACTCCAGTTTTTCTGGCTCTTAGTGATGGTGGGCTTGTCTCAGTTGATTTGGAAACGAGTCCAGTCATTTATCACCATTCAGGGAGGATAGTATGAAAAAATATCAACGCATGCATCTGATTTTTATCAGACAATATATCAAGCAAATCATGGAATACAAAGTGGATTTTGTGGTTGGTGTCTTGGGAGTCTTTCTGACTCAAGGCTTGAATCTCTTGTTTCTTAATGTCATCTTTCAACATATCCCCTCGCTAGAAGGTTGGACCTTCCAAGAAATTGCTTTTATCTATGGCTTTTCCTTGATTCCCAAGGGATTGGACCATCTCTTTTTTGACAATCTCTGGGCTTTAGGTCAACGTTTGGTGAGAAAAGGGGAGTTTGACAAATACCTGACTCGTCCTATCAATCCTCTATTTCACATTCTGGTTGAAACCTTTCAGATTGATGCTTTGGGAGAACTCTTGGTCGGTGGCATTTTACTAGCAACAACTGTGACCAGCATTGCTTGGACTCTTCCCAAATTCCTGCTTTTCCTAGTCTGCATACCATTTGCGACCTTGATTTATACTTCCTTAAAAATCGCGACAGCCAGCATCGCTTTTTGGACCAAGCAGTCAGGTGCTATGATTTACATTTTCTATATGTTCAATGATTTTGCTAAGTATCCGATTTCCATTTACAATTCTCTTCTTCGTTGGTTAATCAGTTTTATTATACCTTTTGCTTTTACAGCCTACTATCCTGCTAGCTATTTCTTGCAGGAAAAGGATGTGTTCTTTAACATCGGAGGTTTGATTTTGATTTCTCTTGTTTTCTTTGTCATTTCTCTTAAATTATGGGATAGGGGCTTGGATGCCTACGAGAGTGCGGGTTCGTAAAAGCTAAAGTAAGACTAAAATCAAGAAAGGAACTTATGATGTTTGTAATTGAAGAAGTCAAGAATGAAAATCAAAAAAAGGCAGTTGTCGCTGAGGTTTTGAAGGATTTGCCAGAATGGTTTGGAATCCCAGAAAGCACACAAGCCTATATAGAAGGAGCCACGACACTGCAAGTTTGGGCTGCCTATCAGGAGAGTGATTTGACTGGATTTGTAAGCTTGTCCTATTCTAGTGAAGATTGTGCAGAGATTGATTGTCTCGGCGTAAAAAAATCCTATCAAGGTAGAAAAATTGGGAGCCAATTGCTTGCTAATTTAGAGAGCGAAGCTCGTAAAAAAGTTGATTATCTGCAGGTCAAAACAGTGGCAGAAGGTTCTAATAAAGATTATGATCGAACGAATGTCTTTTATCGCAGTCTTGGTTTTAAAAAGTTAGAGATTTTTCCACAGCTTTGGGGCTCTCAAAACCCTTGTCAGATTTTGATTAAGAAGCTTGAATAATATTACTTGACATCTATTCTCAGAGTGCTATACTGCAAGTGTAATCGCCGATTTAGCTCAGTTGGTAGAGCAAGGCACTAGTTTTATCCAATCGGAATGGCAACATTATGCAGAAAAATTTGCTAGTGAACAGTCTAATGTGAAAGTCATCTGTATGGATGCGCCTCATGACCTCTATCATTATCAAAGTCATGAGGTTGTTTCTCGTATTGAAGATTTTTAAAGAGTAATTGAGGAGTTAGAAACCATTTTAGACTGATGACAATAATTGAAAGGTGACAATTTATGAAGAACACTTATATTTTACTCCGACATGCTCATTCAAGGTTTTCGAGTGATGATTTTAATAGAACTTTATCCGAAAAAGGATTTTCTTCTCTTGAACAGTTAGAGTTTTTGAATGCTTGTAAAATCGATTACTTTATTTCAAGCCCTTATAAGCGAGCTTTTGAGACAGTAAATAGTTCTCCTGTACAATTTGATAAGATAGTGCTAGATGATCGTTTGCGTGAAAGAAAATTATCCTCAAGGTTTATTGAAGATTCTGAGTTTGAAGAAACGATTCAATATTTATGGCAAAATCCAGATAAATCTCTTATTGGAGGTGAGTCCAATCGAGAAGCATTAAAGAGAATCTTAGATTTGTTAGAGGACTTGGAAGAAAGGTATTCAGATAAAACGATTTTACTGAGTTCTCATGGAAATTTGCTAGGAATCTTAATCAATCATTTTGATCCAAGTTTTGATTATAAAAAATGGGAGCAGATGACTTTTCCAGATTGCTTTCTAGTTGAAAAAGATGAGAGTGTGAAAAGAATTATGCCAGATACTTTTAGGTAATTATTTAGCTCAATCTATGTGATTTTATTTTCTGTTATTTAAAATATAATTAAAGGGAAAAAGCCATGAAATTTGATCACTCCTTGCAAGCCTACCTACATGAAGTAGATGATGTTCTTGTAGCTTGGGAAGAAAAACCAAGTGGAAATTTTGAGGTGGAAGCTCAGTTGCTGGCATCCAATTACCATAAAAATAGGTCTCGTATTCTTGCATTTATACGGCCTCATTTACATGAATTTTATGGGTATTTCACAGATGAAGAAGCTACTGAAAAGTTGGGCAAACCCATCATCGAGCCATAGAGACAAACCGTTACTTTCTGTGATCAAACTTTTGATGATATTCATATCTTTTCTTTTGATTATCAGGGGCAGGCATTTGAAAGTCTGGAGAATTTTGCCATTGATGGTTAAGGTCTGTTTTCAGTTTTAAAAAGAAGGAGAGAGACTGATGAGTACTGCTGATTTTGTCTTTATTGAGAGTGAAGACCCCATATTCCTAGATTTATATGCCTTTTGTACTGCTTTGAGGGAAAAATTCCCAGGTATTTTGATTAGAGAAAGGACCAATCCTGAAAAAGCTTACTCGCTTTCTTGGGATTATCAAAGTCCTCAGCTTACCTTGGAAAGTTATTTGAGTAGCAAGCAAAATGTCTTTGTGATAAATTACTTTGATTCAATAAACAGATTACAAGATTATGCCTCCTATATCATCTGGCTTCGGAAATGGTTTCCGCCTGAAGCGAATGTTTTCTTTTGTGATGAAGGCTATGAGCATGTGTTTAAGCTTCCTAGTGATTTATCCCAAAAGGAGTTGGAAAACTACTTAGGAACAAGATTTGATGAGTGAAGAAGAAGTTCGAAAACGAATATGATATAGAAAAGTGAAAAAGGAGAATCAGATGCTTACTAAAGATGATATGTTAGTTGCTTTGCATGATGCAATTACTGAAGACCAAGAATTTGAGTTGGCAGATGAGGTTATGGATGCCATGGGGGCTTACCCTCAACCCTTTGATTTGGTTGCCCCCATCTTAGATTTCATTTCCAAGCATCCAGAAGTAGATTTTGGTTCCCCAGGTGAATTGGTACACTTTGTGGAGAAGTTTTATCATAAAGGCTATGAGGATTTATTGTTGGAGTCGGTTCAAAAAAATCCTACTGTACATAATATTTGGATGCTTCATCGGTGCTATAATGCTCAAGATCCTGAATTAGTTTCAAAGATTAAGGTATTGATTCAAGAAATCCAAGATGGTGATGAGACAGCTATAGAGATTAGGACTATGATTGAAGAATTGAATTGGTAGAGTTTAATTTTGGATAATAGTTATTAAATAAAGTTAGCTGAAGGATATGAAATGATAGAAATTAGAGAAGTGAGAGATGCCAATCAAAAGATGGCTGTAGTAGCTCAAGTTTTGAAGGATTTGCCAGAATGGTTTGGAATACCAGAAAGCACGCAAGCCTACATCGAAGGAGCCAAGGACCTGCAAGTGTGGGCCGCCTTTCAGGAGAGTGATTTGCTTGGATTTGTAAGCTTGTCCTATTCTAGTGAAGATTGTGCAGAGATTGATTGTCTCGGTGTAAAAAAAGCTCATCAAGGTAGAGGGATTGGGAGTCAATTGCTTGCTAGAGAGTGAAGCCAGTAAAAATGTTGATTTTTTGCAGGTGAAAACAGTAGCAGAAGGCTCTAATAAAGATTATGATCGAACAAATGTCTTTTATCGCAGTCTTGGCTTTAAAAAATTAGAGATTTTTCCACAACTTTGGGGTCCTCAAAATCCTTGTCAGATTTTGATTAAAAAGATGGGTTAAGAATCCCTTGACATCCTTTCTTATAATGCTATACTATAAGTGGAATCGCCGATTTAGCTCAGTTACTAGAGCAAGACACTCGTAAAGCCTAGGTCACAGGTGAAGATATGACTGAGGATTTGAAAAATTAGATATGTAGAAATAACCGTTAAGTCTTATTTTTAGCGGTTTTTTATATTGTTTAATAGCGCTGATATTTCATCAATGATGTTTGACTTTGTGATGTTGCTAGTGCTTTAAGTTGATTGCTACTATTTTTGATGGTGTGAATGTGCTTGTAATGTATCCCCGTTAAGTACGAAACTTTTTATTGTTTTTAACATATATTAAAAATAAAATTAATAGACCTTAATTTTTCTTGACTTAACTTTTTTTAATTGATATACTATTTTTCAGAGAGTTAACAATTATATATAAATGCACTACTCTATTTCCTAGATAATACTTAGTAAAACTTTTTATAACAAAGGCTAGCAAAGTTAAAGTTTTCTATCTATTGGAAGTTAAATAAATATGTAAGGAATTAAAATGAAAAAAAGTACAGTATTGTCATTAACCACAGCTGCAGTTATTTTAGCAGCATATGTCCCTAATGAGGTAGTTTTAGCAGACACATCTAGCTCTGAAGATGCTTTAAATATCTCTGATAAAGAAAAAGTAGTAGGTAAACAAAACGAAAACAAAGAAAAACTTGAAGATATTCATAATGTTATAGAAACTTCAAAGGATACTGAAGAAAAGAAAACAACAATTATTGAGGAAAAAGAAGTTGTTAGTAAAAATCCTGTAATAGACAATAACACTAGCAATGAAGAAGCAAAAATCAAAGAAGAAAATTCCAATCAATCCCAAGGAGATAAAGCGGACTCGTCTGCAATTAAAGACCCAGAAAGTCCCAAAAAAGAGGATAAACTTGTCTATATTGCTGAATTTAAAGATAAAGAATCTGGAGAAAAAGCAATCAAAGAATTATCCAATCTTAAGGATACAAAAGTTTTATATACTTATGATACGGTTTTTAATGGTGTTGCAATAGAAACAACTCCAGATAATTTGGATAAGATTAAACTAATAGAAGGTATCTCATCTGTTGAAAGGGCACAGAAAGTCCAACCGATGATGAATCATGCCCGAAAGGAAATTGGAGTTGAGGAGGCTATCGATTACCTAAAGGCCATTAATGCTCAATTTGGGAAAAATTTTGATGGCCGGGGTATGGTCATTTCAAATATAGATACGGGAACGGATTATAGGCATAAGGCCATGAGGATTGATGATGATGCTAAAGACTCAATGAGATTTAAAAAAGAAGACTTAAAAGGTACTGATAAAAATTTCTGGTTGAGTGATAAGATTCCTCATGCTTTCAATTATTATAATGGTGGTAAAATAACTGTAGAAAAAGCTGATGATGGAAGCGATTATTTTGATCCACATGGAATGCATATTGCAGGGATTCTTGCGGGAAATGATACTGAAAAAGACATCAAGAACTTTAACGGAATAGATGGAATTGCTCCTAATGCACAGATCTTCTCTTATAAAATGTACTCTGACGCAGGATCTGGCTTCGCAGGAGATGAAACAATGTTTCATGCTATTGAAGATTCGATCAAACACAATGTCGATGTTGTTTCGGTATCCTCTGGCTTTACAGGAACAGGTCTTGTAGGTGAGAAATATTGGGAGGCTATTAGAGCATTAAGAAAAGCAGGCATTCCTATGGTTGTAGCTACGGGTAACTATGCGACTTCTGCTTCAAGTTCTTCATGGGATTTAGTGGCAAATAATAATCTGAAAATGACAGATACTGGAAATGTAACGCGAACTGCAGCACATGAAGATGCGATAGCAGTCGCTTCTGCTAAAAATCAGACAGTTGAGTTTGATAAAGTCAACATAGGTGGAGAAAGTTTTAAATACAGAAATATAGGGGCCTTTTTCGATAAGAATAAAATCACAACAAATGAAGACGGTTCAAAAGCTCCTAGTAAATTAAAATTTGTATATATAGGCAAAGGTCAAGACCAAGATTTGATAGGATTGGATCTTAAGGGCAAAATTGCAGTAATGGATAGAATTTATACCAAGGATTTAAAAAATTCTTTTAAAAGAGCTACGGATAAGGGCGCACGCGCCATTATGGTTGTAAATACTGTAAATTACTACAATAGAGATAATTGGACAGAGCTCCCAGCTATGGGATATGAAGAGGATGAAGGAACTACTAGTCAAGTTTTCTCAATTTCAGGAGATGATGGTGTAAAGTTATGGAACATGATTAACCCTGATAAAAAAACTAAAGTCAAAAGAAATAATAAGGAAGATTTTAAAGATAAATTGGAGCAATACTATCCAATTGATATGGCAAGCTATAATTCTAATAAACCGAATGTAGGTGACGAAAAAGAGATTGACTTTAAGTTTGCACCTGACACAGACAAAGAACTGTATAAAGAAGAGATCATAGTTCCAGCAGGATCTACATCTTGGGGGCCAAGAACAGATTTGCTTTTAAAACCTGATGTTTCAGCACCTGGTAAAAACATTAAATCCACTCTCAATGTCATTAATGGGAAATCAACTTATGGCTATATGTCAGGAACTAGTATGGCAACTCCAATCGTAGCAGCTTCTACTGTTTTGATTAGACCAAAGTTAAAGGAAATGCTTGAAAGACCTGCCTTGAAAAATCTTGAGGGAGATGACAAAATAGATCTTACAAGTCTTACAAAAATAGCCCTACAAAATACTGCACGGCCTATGATGGATGCGACTTCTTGGAAAGAAAAAAGTCAATACTTTGCATCACCTAGACAACAGGGAGCAGGGCTAATTAATGTTGCCAATGCTTTGAGAAATGAAGTTGTAGCGACTTTCAAAAACACAGATTCTAAAGGTTTGGTAAACTCTTATGGTTCTATTTCTCTTAAAGAAATAAAAGGAGATAAAAAATACTTTACAATTAAGCTTCACAATACATCAAACAGACCTTTAACCTTTAAAGTTTCAGCATCAGCGGTAACTACAGACGCTCTAACTGATAGACTAAAACTGGATGAAACATACAAAGATGAAAAATCTCCAGATGGGAAGCAAATTGTTCCAGAAATTCACCCAGAGAAAGTAAAAGATGCAAATATCACATTTGAGCATGACACTTTCACTATAGCCCCAAATTCTAGCTTTGATTTAAATGCGGTTATAAAGGTTGGGGAGGCTAAAAATAAAAATAAATTTGTAGAATCATTTATTCATTTTGAGTCTGTGGAAGAAATGGAAGCTCTAAACTCCAATGGGAAGAAAACAAATTTCCAACCTTCTTTATCGATGCCTCTAATGGGATTTGCTGGGGATTGGAATAAGGAACCAATCCTTGATAAATGGGCCTGGGAAGAAGGATCAAAATCAAAAACAATGGAAGGTTATGATGATGATGGTAAACCAAAAATTCCAGGAACCTTAAATAAGGGAATTGGTGGAGAACATGGTATAGATAAATTTAATCCAGCAGGAGTTATCCAAAATAGAAAAGATAAAAATACAACATCCCTAGATCAAAATCCAGAATTATTTGCTTTCAATAATGAAGGGATCAACGCACCATCATCAAGTGGTTCTAATATTGCTAAAATTTATCCTTTAGATTCAAATGGAAATCCTCAAGATGCTCAACTTGAGAGAGGATTAACACCTTCTCCACTTGTATTAAGAAGTGCAGAAGAAGGATTGATTTCAATAGTAAATACAAATAAAGAGGGAGAAAATCAAATCGACTTAAAAGTCATTTCGAGAGAACACTTTATTAAAGGAATTTTAAACTCTAAGAGAAATGATGCAAAGGGAATCAAATCTTCTAAACTAAGGGTTTGGGGCGACTTGAAATGGGATGGACTCATCTATAACCCTAGAGGTAGAGAAGAAAATGCACCAGAAAGCAAGGATACCAAAGATCCTGCTACTAAGATAAGAGGTCAATTTGAACCGATTGCGGAAGGTCAATATTTCTATAAATTTAAATATAGATTAACTAAAGATTATCCATGGCAGGTTTCCTATATTCCTGTAAAAATTGATAACACAGCCCCTAAGATTGTTTCGGTTGATTTTTCAAATCCTGAAAAAATTAAGCTGATTACAAAGGATACTTATCACAAGGTCAAAGATCAATACAAGAATGAAACTCTATTTGCGAGAGATCAAAAAGAACATCCTGAAAAATTTGACGAGATTGCCAACGAAGTTTGGTATGCAGGCGCCGCTCTGGTTAATGAAGACGGAGAGGTTGAGAAAAATCTTGAAGTAACTTACGCAGGTGAGGGTCAAGGAAGAAATAGGAAACTTGACAAAGACGGAAATACCATTTATGAAATTAATGGTGCAGGAGATTTAAGAGGAAAAATCATTGAAGTCATTGCACTAGATGGCTCTAGCAATTTCACAAAGATTCATAGAATTAAATTTGCTGATCATGCTGATGAAAAGGGGATGATTTCCTATTATCTAGTAGATCCTGATCAGGATTCATCTAAATACCAAAAACTTGGCGAGATTTCCGAATCTAAATTTAAGAATTTAAAAAGTGTTAAAGATGATAGCCTAAACAAAGAGACAGCTGAGGTAGAACATCATCAAGAAAAAGAAGAATCTATCGAAGAAAAATCTAGCTTGACTATTCATAAAACGATTTCAACAATTAGAGAGTTTGAAAGTAAAGACTTGAAGAAACTCATTAAAAAGAAATTTAGAGAAGTTGATGACTTTACAAGTGAAACTGGTAAGAGGACAGAGGAATACGATTATAAATACGATGATAAGGGAAATATCATTGCTTATGACGATGGTAGCGCCTTAGAATATGAAACTGAAAAACTTGACGAAATAAAATCAAAAATTTATGGTGTTCTAAGCCCGTCTAAAAATGGACACTTTGAAATTCTTGGAAAGATAAGTAATGTTTCTAAAAATGCCAAGGTATATTATGGTAATAACTATAAATCGATAGAAATCAAAACGACCAAGTATGATTCCCACTCAAAAACGATGACATTTGATTTATACGCTAATATTAATGATATTGTGGATGGATTAGCTTTTGCAGGAGATATGAGATTCTTTGTTAAAGATGATGATCAGATAAAAGCTGAAACTAAAATTAGAATGCCTGAAAAAAATAAGGAAACTAAAGCAGAATATCCCTATGCATCAAGTTATGGGAATGTAATAGAATTAGGAGAAGGAGATCTTTCAAAAAATAAACCAAACAATTTAACGGATATGGAATCTGGTAAAATCTATTCTGATTCAGAAAAACAACAATATCTATTAAAGGATAATATCATTCTGAGAAAAGGCTATGCACTAAAAGTGACTACCTATAATCCTGGAAAAACGGATATGTTAGAAGGAAATGGAGTCTATAGCAAGG
Organism: Streptococcus pseudopneumoniae; assembly: GCF_001074975.1. GTDB lineage: Bacteria > Bacillota > Bacilli > Lactobacillales > Streptococcaceae > Streptococcus > Streptococcus pseudopneumoniae_D. The sequence continues at coordinate 12,048 of NZ_JUUO01000135.1, forward strand.
AAGATATAGCAAAAATACAAAAGGCCAATCCTAATCTAAGAGTCCTTTCAAAAAAAATAATTTATACTGATAGTAGAAATGTTGAAGATGGAAGAAGTACTCAATCAGTATTAATGTCGGCTTTGGACGGCTTTAACATTGTAAGGTATCAAGTGTTTAGATTTAAAATGAACGATAAAGGGGAGGCAATCGATAAAGATGGAAATCTTGTAACAGATCCTTCTAAACTGGTATTATTTGGTAAGGATGGTAAAGAGTACACTGGAGAGGATAAGTCCAATGTAGAGGCTATAAAAGAAGATGGCTCTACGTTATTTATTGATGCAAAACCAGTAAACCTTTCAATGGACAAGAACTACTTTAATCCATCTAAATATAATAAAATTTATGTACGAAATCCAGAATTCTATTTAAGAGGTAAGATTTCTGATAAGGGTGGTTTCAACTGGGAGTTGCGAGTTAATGAATCGGTTGTAGATAATTATTTAATCTACGGAGATTTACACATTGATAACACTAGAGATTTTAACATTAAGCTTAATGTTAAAGACGGTGACATCATGGACTGGGGAATGAAAGACTATAAAGCAAACGGATTCCCAGATAAGGTAACAGATATGGATGGAAATGTTTATCTTAAAACTGGCTATAGCGATTTGAATGCGAAAGCGGTTGGAGTACACTATCAATTTTTATATGATAATGTTAAACCAGAAGTAAACATTGATCCTAAGGGAAATACTAGTATTGAATATGCTGACGGAAAATCTGTAGTCTTTAATATCAATGATAAAAGAAATAATGGATTCGATGGTGAGATTCAAGACAAACATATTTATGTAAATGGAAAAGAATACAAATCATTTGATGATATTAAACAAATAACAGATAAGACACTAAACATTAAGATTGTTGTAAAAGATTTTGCAAGAAATACAACCGTAAAAGAATTCATTTTAAACAAAGATACGGGAGAAGTAAGCGAACTAAAACCTCATACGGTGACTGTGACCATTCAAAATGGAAAAGAAATGAGTTCAACGATAGTGTCGGAAGAAGATTTCATTTTACCTGTCTATGAGGGTGAATTAGAAAAAGGATATCAATTTGATGGCTGGGAAATTTCTGGTGTCGAAGGGAAAAAAGATGCTGGTTATGTTATTAATCTATCAAAAGATACCCTTATAAAACCTGTATTCAAGAAAATAGAGGAGAAAAAGGAAGAGGAAAATAAACCTACTTTTGATGTATCCAAAAAGAAAGATAACCCACAGACAAATCCTAGTCAATTAAATCAAAGTAATAGAAAAGAGGATTTACAAAGAGAAAATCATTCACACAAATCTGATTCAACTAAAGATGTTAAAACTACAGTTCCTGTACAAGTAAATTATAGTCAATTAGATGAAAGTCAAAGATCTGATTCAACTAAGGATGTTACAGCTACAGTTCCTGATAAAAATGATAAAAACTTTGAAAATAAGAAGGAAGTTTATCTTAATGAACCAGAGAATATAGCTAATAAACATACCAATATTGATAGTAAATCAACTACTAACAATTCTGATAGATTGCCAAAAACCGGAACAGTTAGAGAAGGTTTTACACCATTCATTGCTGGAATAATGTTTACCGTAGGTGCATTTCTTGGATTGAAGAAAAAAGATCAAGATTAGGACAAAAGCTATAGATGAAAAAAATGCTTTATGTACTGAGATAGTGTGATAATGAAACAGTTTTGTGAAAATAGCCATTTATAACTCAATTATTTAGTTTACTTTACTATTGGTACTCTTTTTGGATTTAGTAATGGACTTAGTTTTGATAACTAATGAATTGATTGAAAGGGTTAGTATTGACAATATTGATTAGCAAATAGAGTCTATCAAAATTTAAAGGATAATAGAGGTGATGAGATAATTTCAAGGAATTAAGTAGCGTTTGGTTGCTTAATTCCTTTTTATTTGGAAGGAAGTTTTTCACCTATTTCCTTATTTTATGGCTATTATTCAACCACTTAGACCGATATAGAGACCAGATAGTCAAAAGAACTTGTTCTTGAAACTGACCTCTGCTATAATGATTTTTGTAAGGGATGTGAGGGGGGCAGTATTAGACAACTCAAGTTCCTAAAAACGAAATTGGAGATAAAGAAATGAAAAAATTATTGGGGATTGTATTTTTAGTAGCAGCAACGACAGTATTGTATTTTGGTTCTATTGGTTGGCCAAGTTTGGATCTCAACCTCTGGTCACTGATTCCGGTGGGTCTGTTCCTATTTTTCACTCTAGAGAATCTTTTGAAAAAAGACTACAAGGCTAGTTTGATGTGTTTGATTATTGCTTTTATCATCGCAAATGCAATTTTGGACCTTTTGCCAATTTCAAGTGGTCTAGTAATTGGTGCAGGCGTCCTAGCTTGTGTAGGTATTGGTTACCTCTTTCCTGATAAAGAAGGAAAATAATACTCTTCGAAAATCTCTTCAGACCACGTCAGCTTCCATCTGAAACCTCAAAACAGTGTTTTGAGCAACCTGCGGCTAGCTTCCTAGTTTGCTCTTTGATTTTCATTGAGTATAAGAATTATTAAAAAAGATATAAAGAAAAAACACTTCAATCACTGTATTTAGTTTGATTGAGGTGTTTTAGATTTAGTTTTTTATTTCTGAGTAAACAATTCAACAATCATCTCGATATACATGACAAGTGTTAATAAAAATCCTGCACGCCAGAAGAATTTGATGAATTTAGGATAGTAAAAGCTACGTTTTTTCAAAAGGAAGAAAAAGACGAGAATAATAGCTAGGACTGAGAGGGCTAGACCCAGTCTAGGGAGGAAATTATGGGTAAAGGTTTTAGCTGTAATCAAGTAATACTCAAATATTAAAACTGGAAAAGCCAAATCCGCAAAGTTTCGTCCTAGTTTTTTTAATCTAAAAAGTTTGGTTATGATAGTGCAGACGACTAAGGTCAGTATCAATAATAAAATAGATGCTAATTTCATTAAAATCATACCCATATTGTATCATAAAAAATCGCTAATGGAAACGAGAAACAGAGGAATTTATAGGAAAGTCAGGCTTTTGAGATTGTGAGTGTTTTTTGTTATAATGAAGGTTATGAAATCTTATAATACCTTGAATGATTATTATCGAAAACTTTTTGGAGAAAAGACTTTTAAAGTCCCTATTGATGCGGGGTTTGACTGTCCCAATCGGGATGGAACTGTAGCTCATGGTGGTTGTACTTTTTGTACAGTTTCTGGTTCTGGAGATGCTATCGTAGCACCGGATGCGCCTATCCGTGAGCAATTTTATAAGGAAATTGACTTTATGCACCGCAAGTGGCCAGATGTGCAGAAGTATCTGGTTTATTTTCAAAATTTTACCAACACCCATGAGAAGGTGGAAGTCATTCGAGAGCGCTATGAACAGGCTATCAACGAGCCAGGTGTAGTAGGAATCAATATCGGAACGCGCCCAGACTGTTTACCAGATGAAACCATCGAATACCTGGCTAAATTAGCTGAACGTATGCACGTGACAGTAGAGTTGGGCTTGCAGACCACTTATGAAACAACTTCTGACCTGATTAACCGCGCCCACTCCTATGAATTGTACGTGGAAACGGTCAAGCGTTTAAGAAAGTATCCCAAGATTGAGATTGTTTCTCATCTGATCAATGGACTTCCTGGTGAAACCCATGAGATGATGATTGAAAATGTCCGTCGCTGTGTCACGGATAATGATATTCAAGGGATTAAACTGCACTTGCTTCACCTGATGACCAATACGCGTATGCAACGGGATTACCACGAGGGACGTTTGCAATTGATGAGTCAGGACGAATATGTCAAGGTCATCTGTGACCAACTGGAAATCATTCCTAAGCATATCGTCATCCATCGAATCACGGGAGATGCACCTAGAGATATGCTGATTGGGCCTATGTGGAGCCTCAATAAGTGGGAAGTGCTCAACAGCATTGAGATGGAGATGCGGCGTCGTGGAAGCGTTCAAGGATGCAAGGCTGTAAAACAGGAGTTTAATAATGAAAAGACCACTTGAGATGGCACATGATTTTTTGGCTGAGGTAGTGACAAAAGAGGATATCGTAGTGGATGCGACTATGGGAAATGGTCACGATACCCTTTTTCTAGCTAAGTTAGCCAAGCAAGTCTATGCCTTTGATATTCAGGAGCAAGCCTTGGAAAAGACCCAAGAGCGTTTGCATCAGGCTGGCCTGACAAATGCCCAGTTAATCTTGCAAGGCCATGAGACACTGGACCAGTTTGTGACAGAAGCCAAGGCAGGTATCTTTAATCTGGGCTATCTGCCGTCAGCTGATAAGTCTGTCATCACCCGACCACAGACAACGATTGAAGCATTAGAAAAGTTATGCCAGTTGCTTGTCAAAGGGGGACGGATTGCTATCATGATCTATTATGGTCATGAAGGAGGCGACATCGAGAGGGATGCTGTCTTGGATTTTGTGAGCCAGTTGAATCAACAAGAGTATACAGCTGCCATTTACCGAACTTTAAACCAAATCAACAATCCACCATTTTTAGTGATGATTGAAAAATTAGAGAGATATAGACATGGATAAACAATACCTACGTGAAAAGCTGGATGCCATGCGCCAGAATTTTGTTGAATCAACCCACCACGAACGAGCGGTGGGGGTGTTAGATCAAGCGCATATGAGCAAAAAAATGCTTAAAATCAAGAAAAAATTAGTTGCTCTTGAAATGGAACGGTGCCAGAGAAAAATTGAGCATAAAGACTGTTCCAAGATTGATCAAAAAATCAAAGAGCAGAAGGAGATATTTGAATCCTGTTGTAAAAAAGATTAAGGAGGAAGTGCGTGGAATTACTGATTTACCTCATCCTATTTTTACTGGTTTTGATTGTCTCAAGTACAACCAATAAGCTCCTGCCCTTTTTGCCTCTCCCTCTGGTGCAAATTCTTTTGGGAATTGTGATTGGTCTCTTTTTACCCAATACCGACTTTCACCTCAATACGGAGTTGTTTTTGGCATTGGTTATCGGGCCCCTGCTTTTCAGAGAGTCGGAAGAAGCGGATATTACGGCTATTTTAAAACACTGGCGCATCATTGTTTATCTCATATTTCCAGTGATTTTTATCTCGACCCTGAGTTTGGGGGGCTTGGCCCATCTTCTTTGGCTCAGTCTTCCCTTGGCAGCTTGCTTGGCTGTTGGGGCAGCCCTTGGCCCTACGGACTTGGTGGCCTTTGCCTCTCTTTCGGAGCGCTTTAGCTTTCCTAAGCGCGTGTCTAATATTCTTAAAGGTGAAGGCCTCTTGAATGATGCTTCTGGTTTGGTTGCCTTTCAGGTAGCTTTGACAGCTTGGACAACTGGAGCCTTTTCTCTTGGGCAAGCTAGTAGTTCGCTCATCTTTTCAATTCTAGGCGGTTTTTTTATTGGCATTTTAACAGCCATGATCAACCGTTTCCTCCACACCTTCTTGCTAAGTGTGCGCGCAACGGATATTGCCAGCGAACTTTTATTAGAATTGAGTTTGCCTCTGGTGACCTTCTTTCTGGCAGAAGAAGTCCATGTTTCAGGGATTATTGCCGTTGTGGTTGCTGGGATTTTAAAGGCAAGCCGTTTTAAGAAAATTACGCTCCTTGAAGCCCAAGTGGATACGGTGACCGAGACGGTTTGGCATACAGTGAACTTTATGCTCAACGGTTCTGTCTTTGTGATTTTAGGGATGGAGTTGGAAATGATAGCAGAGCCTATCTTGACCAATCCAATCTATAATCCCTTACTTTTATTGCTATCTCTCATAGCCCTGACCCTTGTCCTTTTTGCTATTCGTTTTATCATGATTTATGGCTACTATGCCTATAGAACCAGACGCCTTAAGAAAAAGCTAAATAAGTATATGAAGGACATGCTTCTCTTGGCCTTCTCAGGTGTCAAGGGAACCGTGTCGATCGCTACGATTCTTTTGATACCAAGTGATCTAGAGCAGGAGTATCCTCTCTTGCTTTTCCTTGTCGCAGGTGTGACGCTTGTAAGCTTTTTAACAGGTCTCTTAGTCTTGCCTCATCTTTCGGATGAACAGGAAGAAAGCAAGGATTATCTCATGCATATCGCCATTTTAAATGAAGTAACGCTAGAGTTGGAAAAAGAGTTGGAAGGCACCAGAAATAAACTTCCCCTCTACGCGGCTATTGACAATTATCATGGACGTATTGAAAATCTGATCCTGAGTCAAGAAAATAAAGGGGCTCAAGAGGACTGGGAGGCCTTGAAACTTCTCATTCTCAGTATCGAAAGTGATGGTTTAGAACAGGCCTACGAAGAAGGCAAGATGAGTGAGCGTGCCTATCGAGTCTACCAACGTTATTTGAAAAACATGGAACAAAGTATCAATCGCAAGTTTGCTTCACGATTAACCTATTATTTCCTTGTTTCCTTGCGGATTTTACGTTTTCTCCTTCACGAGGTCTTTACTCTTGGAAAGACCTTCCGCAGTTGGAAAAATGAAGAATCACAGAAACTCAGAGACCTTGACTATGACCAAATTGCAGAGCTCTATCTAGAAAATACAGAGATGATTATCGAAAGTTTGGAGAACCTTAAAGGGGTTTATAAGAGTTCTTTGATCAGCTTCATGCAGGATTCTCGTCTCCGAGAAACAGCTATCATCACCAGTGGTGCCTTTGTCGAACGGGTTATCAATCGTGTCAAGCCCAACAATATCGATGAAATGCTGAGAGGCTACTATCTGGAGCGTAAGTTGATATTCGAATATGAAGAAAAACGATTGATTACGACCAAGTATGCCAAGAAGTTACGACAAAATGTGAATAACTTAGAGAACTATTCTTTGAAGGAAGCTGCCAATACCCTGCCTTATGACATGATGGAATTGGTAAGAAGAAATTAATCAAGATTGTAAGTGAAGGAGTGTGACATGAAGAAGTGGTGGAAAGAGCTGATAGACAAGCCTTTAGTAAAAGCTTTTTTACATTATTATCAAGCCTCAGACAGTGAGTTGACCAGTGTCGCGGTAGCCTACTATTGGTTGATTTCGATTTTTCCCCTGCTTTTGGTGATGGTCAATATTCTCCCTTATTTTCAGATTCCAGTTTCCAATTTTTTAAAGGTTGTCAATGAATTCTTGCCCGATACCATGTATGATGTGGTCGCAAAGATTATTACAGAGGTGCTGACTCAACCTTCAACGGGCTTATTGAGTTTTGCGGTTTTGTCAGCCCTCTGGACCTTTTCAAAATCCATGAATTTCCTACAGAAAGCCTTTAATAAAGCTTACGGAGTAGCAAAAAATCGTGGGATGATTTCTCATCAACTCATGAGTTTGTTTGTCAGTTTTGGTCTGCAGATTCTCTTTGCCTTAGCTCTTTTTCTGAGTGTCTTTGGCCGTATGCTCCTCAACCTTGTCAAAAGCTATTGGAATTCGGATAGTCCTCTCTTTGATTATCTGCAAGACCTAACAGGTCCCTTGATCTATGCCTTGATTTTTGCTATCTTGGTCATGCTTTATTATTTTCTGCCTAATGTCAAAGTCCGACGGATTCGTTCGGTATTACCAGGTGGTGCCTTTGTCTTGTTGACCCTGGCCTTACTGCTTAATATCTTTTCAGTCTATGTCAACAATTATGTCAATCACCTAGTGGACGTCCGTTTTTTCAGTTCTATTGTCGTGGTGGTCATGATGTTCTGGTTTATTCTCATCGCTAAGATTTTGATTGTCGGCGCGGTTCTCAATGCCAGTGTCCAGAGTTTGAAAGATCCGAGCTTTAGAATAAATTAATTCTTTATCTATTACAAAACGCATACTATCAAGGTTTTATAATGCCTGATAATATGCGCTTTTTTGATTGTGAAAATTAATAGATAAACATGGCATCGCCAAAACTAAAGAAGCGGTAGTGTTCTTGGATGGCATGGTGGTAAGCATCTAAGACTAATTCACGGCCTGCAAAGGCAGAAACCAACATGACCAGAGTTGATTTTGGCAGGTGGAAATTGGTTGAGAAGGCATCCACGACCTTCCATTCATAGCCAGGTTTGATAAAGATATTGGTCCATCCAGAATCTGCTTGGATTTGCCCATCAAACTTGGAACCAATAGTCTCCAAGGTGCGGATAGAAGTGGTTCCGACAGCGATGACACGACCACCATTTTCCTTGACAGAGCGAAGGGTGGCAGCAGCTTCCTCAGAAAGTTGATAGAATTCTGAGTGCATTTCGTGTTCATCCAGATTGTCAACAGAAACTGGTCTAAAGGTTCCGAGTCCGACATGAAGAGTCAGATAGACTAGATGAACACCTTTAGCTTGGATTTCTGCTAGTAGTTCTTTAGTGAAGTGGAGGCCAGCAGTCGGTGCAGCAGCAGAGCCACTTTCCTTGGCGTAGACGGTTTGATAACGTTCACGGTCATCCAGTTTTTCGTGGATATAAGGTGGCAGAGGCATTTCACCCAGACTTTCCAAGACTTCTAGGAAAATTCCTTGGTATTCGAAGCGGACAATGCGACCCCCGTGGGTTAATTCTTCTGTCACGACAGCGCTGAGACGGCCATCACCAAAGCTGACGCGAGTGCCAACCTTGAGGCGTTTGGCAGGTTTAGCCAGAACTTCCCACTCATCGCCAGCAGTGTTTTTGAGCAGGAGAAGTTCCACATGACCTCCTGTCTCCTCTTTTTGACCATAGAGGCGGGCAGGGAGAACGCGGGTGTCGTTCATGACAAGGGCATCACCAGGTTCCAGCATATCAATAATCGAATGGAAGTGTTTATCCTGCATTTCTCCCGTCTCACGGTTGACAATGAGGAGTTTAGAAGCATCCCGTTTTTCAAGGGGTGTTTGGGCAATCAATTCCTCTGGCAAGTGGAAATCAAAATCAGCTGTATTCATATATCTGTTCATTCTTTCTAAGTTCTAATCCTATCCATTATAACATGTTTCAAGTATAGTCGCTCTTTTTTTAGAAATTAAATCGTTTTCACTTGACAAAAATTGGTCTATACCATATAATAAATATAGATTAAAACGGAGGATAAATAGATGAAAGTCATTAAAGTTGAAAACCAAGTCGAAGGTGGAAAAGTTGCTTTTGAGATTTTGAAGGAAAAATTGGCCAATGGAGCTCAAACTCTAGGACTTGCGACAGGAAGTAGCCCACTTGAATTTTACAAGGAAATCGTTGAGAGTGACCTTGATTTTTCAAATCTAACCAGTGTCAACCTTGATGAGTATGTAGGACTTGATGGAGACAACCCACAGTCTTACCGTTACTTCATGCAAGAAAACTTGTTTAACCAAAAACCATTTAAAGAAAGTTTCTTGCCTCGTGGGGTTAAGGACAATGCTGAAGCAGAAGTAGAACGCTACAATCAAATTTTAGCTGACCATCCAGTGGACCTCCAAATCTTGGGAATTGGTCGCAATGGACATATCGGATTTAATGAACCTGGTACTCCATTTGACAGTCAAACGCATCTAGTCGAACTTGATCAGTCTACTATTGAAGCCAATGCGCGCTTTTTTGACAAGATTGAAGACGTCCCAACCCAAGCCATTTCAATGGGGATTAAAAACATCTTGGATGCAAAGTCAATTCTTCTCTTTGCTTACGGTGAATCAAAAGCAGAAGCCATTGCCGGAACAGTGTCTGGCCAAGTGACTGAGTCTCTACCAGCAAGTAGCCTACAAAACCACCCTGATGTGACCATCATCGCAGATGCTGAAGCGCTCAGCTTACTTGAAAAATAAAAAAGTGAAACCGTTCAGTATCTTCTATTGAACGCTTTCAAGACTTGTATAAATGGCAGAAAAAATCAAAATTAAACCGGATTTTTTCTTGACAATTATTCCTTTTATGTGTAAAATAGAATAGATCTTGAACTTGAAGGGAGTGAAAAAAATGTCTAAAACAGTAGTACGTAAGAATGAATCTCTTGACGACGCACTTCGTCGTTTCAAACGTGCGGTTACTAAAGCTGGTACTCTTCAAGAAACACGCAAACGTGAATTCTATGAAAAACCTTCTGTAAAACGTAAACGTAAATCAGAAGCAGCTCGTAAACGTAAAAAATTCTAATTAGAAATGAAAGGCTAGAGAAATCTAGTCCTTTTTCTTTTGGCTCTTTGTCAACTGTAGTGGGTTGAAGAAAAGCTAAGCTCGAGAAAGGACAAATTTCGTCCTTTCTTTTTTGATATTCAGAGCGATAAAAATCCGTTTTTTGAAGTTTTCAAAGTTCCGAAAACCAAAGGCATTGCGTTTGATAAGTTTGATGAGATTATTGGTTGCTTCTAATTTGGCATTAGAATAGGGTAACTGAAGGGCATTGACGATTTTCTCTTTGTCCTTTAGAAATGTTTTAAAGACAGTCTTAAAAAGAGGATGAACTTTCTTTAGATTTTCCTCAATGAGTCCGAAAAATTTCTCCGGTTCCTTATTCTGAAAGTGAAAAAGCAAGAGTTGATAGAGATGATAGTGGTGTTTCAAGTCTTCTGAATAGCTCAAAAGCTTGTCTATAATCTCTTTATTGGTTAAGTGCATGCG
>NZ_JUUO01000136.1 GCF_001074975.1 Streptococcus pseudopneumoniae
TCGTCGTCTGAGACTAACTTCCAGTTTTGGGAGAGAGGTGGAAGTTACTTTGAGAAGTTACGAGCGTCAAGTTCTTTTTAGTTTTGAAAGATTATCCGTGAATTTCTTGGCTATTTATGATAAAATGGGAGTATCGCAAAAAATGACTCATCGTATTCAATTTTGAGTAAAACTAGGAGGATCCCATGTCAACAGAACATATGGAAGAACTAAATGACCAGCAGATCGTTCGCCGTGAAAAAATGGCTGCGCTCCGTGAACAAGGAATCGATCCCTTTGGAAAACGCTTTGAACGTACTGCAAATTCACAAGAATTAAAAGATAAATTTGCTGACCTCGATAAAGAACAATTACACGATAAAAACGAAACAGCTACTATCGCAGGACGCTTGGTAACCAAACGTGGTAAAGGTAAAGTAGGTTTTGCCCACCTTCAAGACCGCGAAGGTCAAATCCAAATCTATGTTCGTAAAGATGCTGTCGGTGAAGAAAACTACGAAATCTTCAAAAAAGCAGACCTTGGTGACTTTCTTGGTGTCGAAGGTGAAGTGATGCGTACAGATATGGGAGAACTCTCTATCAAAGCTACTCACATCACTCACTTGTCTAAAGCACTTCGCCCACTCCCTGAGAAATTCCACGGTTTGACAGACGTTGAAACAATTTACCGTAAACGTTACTTGGACTTGATTTCGAATCGCGAAAGCTTTGAGCGTTTTGTCACTCGTTCAAAAATCATCTCTGAAATCCGTCGTTACCTTGATCAAAAAGGTTTCCTAGAAGTGGAAACACCTGTTCTTCACAATGAGGCTGGTGGTGCTTCTGCCCGTCCATTTATCACCCACCACAATGCCCAAAACATTGACATGGTACTTCGTATCGCGACTGAGCTTCACTTGAAACGCCTTATCGTGGGTGGTATGGAACGTGTCTATGAAATCGGTCGTATCTTCCGTAACGAAGGAATGGATGCTACTCATAACCCTGAGTTCACTTCTATCGAAGTCTACCAAGCTTATGCAGACTTCCAAGACATCATGGACTTGACGGAAGGCATTATCCAACATGCTGCTAAATCAGTTAAAGGTGATGGTCCAGTCAACTATCAAGGTACTGAAATCAAGATTAACGAACCATTTAAACGTGTTCACATGGTTGATGCTATCAAGGAAATTACTGGTGTAGATTTCTGGCAAGACATGACTTTGGAAGAAGCTAAGGCAATCGCAGCTGAGAAGAAAGTTCCAGTTGAAAAACACTACACTGAAGTTGGCCACATCATCAATGCCTTCTTTGAAGAGTTTGTTGAAGAAACTTTGATCCAACCAACCTTTGTCTATGGACATCCAGTAGCTGTATCTCCACTGGCTAAGAAAAATCCTGAAGACGATCGCTTTACTGACCGCTTCGAGCTCTTCATCATGACTAAGGAGTACGGTAATGCCTTTACTGAGTTGAACGACCCAATCGATCAGCTTAGCCGTTTCGAAGCCCAAGCTAAAGCCAAAGAACTTGGTGATGATGAAGCGACAGGAATCGACTATGACTACATTGAAGCTCTTGAATACGGTATGCCGCCAACAGGTGGTTTAGGAATTGGTATCGACCGTCTCTGCATGCTCCTCACCGACACAACTACTATCCGTGATGTATTGCTCTTCCCAACAATGAAATAAGCTCTTATCCTCTGGTACTTGCCAGAGGATTTTTTGATGCAAAAAGAGACTGAGTAAAAACTCAATCTCTACTTTTCACTTCTTTTGTTGCTACATCTTCTCCAAACCATTTCTGGCTGATTTCCTGGAACTTTCCTTCTTGGTATAGTTCGATAAAGGCTTGGTTTAATGCTGTTAATAATCTTTTATCAGCTGGTCTAACTCCGACCGCAAAAGATTCACTCTCAAATCCAGCTGAAAAGACATTATAGTCATTTAATATCCCCTCAGACTGGAGGTAGTAATTAGCATACACTCGGTCAATCAACAAGGCATCAATTCGGTCATTCTTCAAATCAATCAAGGCTTCATTGAAACTCTGGTATTGATTGGCCTTCTGGTCTTTGACACGATTTTTCAATAAATCTGGCTGGGCCTCAAAGTCAAGATAACCAGAGGACCCAGCTTGGGCACCCAAGGCCTTATCCTTCATCTCCTCTACTGAATGAATTTGCTGGCTTCTCTTCGTAACCAGAACTTGCTGATTTTCCATATAAGGAATGCTAAAGGCAACCTTCTCTCGGCGTTCATCAGTGGCAGAATAGCCATTCCAGATGGCATCAATGGTCCCATTTTGCAGTTCCGTTTCCTTCATATCCCAGTCAATTGGCTGAAATTGCACCTTAAAATCTAATTTTTCAGAAACTGCTTGTGCTAAGTCAATATCAAAGCCCGTATATTGGCCATTCTTTTCTTCAAATCCCATGGGTACAAAGGTATTGTCAAAACCAATGGTTATACTGCCTTGCTCTTGATACTTATCCCAGTTATCCTGCTTTGGATTGCTAGCCTTCTGAGTACAAGCCGTTAAAAAGAGAGTCAGGAACGAAACCAATACCAAAGCAATTTTCTTATTAGTCATCGTCACCTCCTACTTGGGCTCAACCTTGAGAATCTGATCTGCAATATTTTCAGCGAATTGTAAATCGTGGGTAACCACAATCTGCGTCATCCCAAGTTCCCTATTTTGCAAAATCAGTTTTTCCACTTCCAAGCGTAATTCTGGATCTAGGGCCGAAGTTGGTTCATCGTAGCCAATGATTTCTGGGTCAATCATCATAGCACGCGCCAAGGCCACCCGTTGCTTTTGCCCACCAGATAGTGAGAATGGATAGGCGTCTGCGTGCCCTGCCAGTCCTAACTGTTCCAAGAGATCACGCGCCTTCTTCTCAGCCTCTTCCTGCTTCATTCCCATAGTTTTCACAGGTGATAAAGTCAAATTATCTAGAACTGATAAATGAGGGAAAAGTTGAAAATCTTGGAAGACAAATCCCAGTAGATTTCGCTTCTCCAGTTCATCCAATTCTAAAGGTTCTCCATTATAAAAGATTTGCCCTGAATCAATGGTTTCAAGACCTGCAAGCATACGTAAGAGAGTTGTTTTACCTCCACCAGAAGGCCCAACGATAGCCAGGATTTGTTTTTCAGGAATACTTAGACTGAAATTGGACAAAATTTGCTTTTCACCAAATCCCTTATTGATATTTCGTAATTCTAACATGGCAGCCTCCTATCTATAGTAACTGTACTTCTTCTCAACTTTTTTGGCAAGAATGGTCACAATACCAATCAAAATTAAGTAAATGGCTCCTGCCAAGAACATAGGAACCAGACTAGCATCACGGTTGGCAGCTGTTCGACTAGCCAAGATAAGGTCTGAAATGCCTAGAGCATAAACCAAGGAAGTATCCTTGACCAAACTCATGACTTCGTTAAACACGCTAGGAAGAACAATCTTGGTCACTTGGGGCAAGATAATATAGCGAACTGTGGCAAAGGGACTGAACTTCAAGACCTTAGCAGCCTCATATTGACCTTTAGGGATAGTCTCAATCCCACCACGGAAGATTTCAGCAAAGTAAGCCGCATAATTGAGAACAAAGGCAATGATAGCCGCAGGAAGACGGTCCAAACGGATCCCAATACTTGGGAGCACATAATAGATAAAGATCAACTGCAAGAGCAAGGGTGTGCCTCGCATGATCCAGATATAAATGTTAATCAGATGATGGAGGAGCTTCCAATGGACTTGCAAGGCAAAGGCAATCAAAACGCCCAAGGGAATAGAAAAAATCAAGACAAGTGCAAAAACCTGTAAAGTCATGCTTGCACCGCTCAATAAACTCGGTAATATCTCAAACAAATAAGACATACTGACACCTCCTAAAAATAATTGCTCCTATTATAGCATAAATAAACTAAATAACCAACTATTTTTGTAAAAAAATTCTTTTTCAATAGAAAAAATCAGTGTCTTGAAGGTAGAATAGGACAACACGACTTATAAAGCCTTGTTAGTCATTTGATTTGAATTTCCTAGTCTATTTGTTTATATTCCATTTCAATATATTATAATTTATAAGTGAAAAGAAAGGACAAATTTTGCCCTTTCTAGATCTTAGCTTCTATTTGTTACAGTTAACTTGACTGATAATTGGAGTTTTATCTTACGTATTTAAGATGGATTGTCTTTTTTAGTTCGTGCCAACCTCAAGGCACGATTTGGATTGAGACGATTAAATAGTTCTTCCAATTTCTTTTCATTCCAAACGTCTGCGGCGGAAACAAAATTACCATCCGCATCTCGGAAAGATATCGGTTTATCTCCCATATCAGTCTCCTAGTCTACAAATTCAAACTCAAATTTACCAATTCGGACCAAGTCACCATCTTTAGCACCACGCGCACGAAGGGCTTCATCAACCCCCATACCACGAAGCTGGCGAGCAAATTTCATGACTGATTCGTCACGATCAAAGTTGGTCATATTAAAGAGTTTCATCAGTTTTTCACCAGAAAGTAGCCACGTTGCATCATCATCACGACTAATTTCAAAGGCTTTTTCTTCCTCGTCAAAGCCGTAGTATGCTTCTTCTTCCATATCTGACTCGTCATAGAGCAAGAATTCTGGTGTCTTGTCTAACAATTCAGCTGTAGCATCCAATAGCGTTGCCAGACCTTGCTTAGTCAAACCAGAAATTGGGAAGATAGCTGGTAACTCTTCAAATTCATCGTAGTTTTCAGCAAATTTTTTCTTAAATTCTTTAAGATTTTCTTGACTCTCAGGCATGTCCATTTTGTTGGCTACGATAATCTGTGGACGCTCCATAAGACGGAGGTTATAAGACTCTAACTCCTTATTGATAGCTAAGTAGTCCTCATAAGGATCACGGTCTTCGCTAGCTGACATATCAATAATGTGAAGAATGACACGTGTACGCTCGATGTGACGGAGGAACTGGGTTCCCAAACCAACACCTTGACTGGCACCTTCAATCAAGCCTGGCAAGTCGGCTACTGCAAAAGATTCACCTGATTGGGTACGAACCATACCTAGATTTGGCACAATAGTGGTAAAGTGGTAGGCACCAATTTTAGGTTTAGCTGAGGTGATAACACTTAGAAGTGTGGATTTCCCTACAGATGGGAAACCAACCAAACCAACATCTGCAAGGATTTTTAGTTCCAATTGTAACTCACGCTCCTGACCTGGCTCTCCATTTTCAGAGATTTCAGGTGCAGGATTTTTTGGTGTCGCAAAGCGGATATTTCCACGTCCACCACGTCCACCGTGGGCAACGATAAATTCTTGACCATGTTCAATCAAATCTGTCAAAACCTTGCCAGTCTCTGCATCACGAACAGTCGTACCTTGTGGTACTCGAACTCTAAGGTCCTCAGCACCACGACCATGCATCCCTTTGGTCATTCCTTTCTCACCAGAATCAGCCTTGAAATGGCGATTATAGCGGAAATCCATGAGGGTACGTAGACCTTCATCTACAACGAAGACGACATTGCCTCCACGACCACCATCACCGCCCCAAGGACCGCCATTAGGGACATATTTTTCACGGCGAAAGGCAACCATGCCATCACCACCATTACCAGCCTTGACCTTGATCTTAGCTGTATCTAAAAACATACTCATTTTTTCTTCTCACTTTAAAAAAGGGCTGGGAAATCCCAGTCACTAAATTTTCTTGAATCTATTTTATAGATTACTGAGGGCACCAATTGCAGTTGCAAAAATTCCCAATAAACTTGCTACTAGCATGATAATCACGATAAATAAGGTTATTTTCTCAAACATAGTTTTTTTACGATTTCCATTATCTCCAAATGCCATTTTTATCTCCTTCGTTACATTCTATTTTCTATTATCTTAGCATGAATTTAGCTAGTTTTCAATAGTCACTTGCTTCTGGCGCAATAATCCATAAAATGATATAAGCTACAACTCCTGCTCCATAACCAAAAGCAAGAACACCCCATATTACGCGAACAATAGTAGGATCCATATCAAAATAATGGGCTACCCCGGCACAAACACCCGCAATCTTTTTATCACGACCGCTTCTCATTAATTGTTTTTTCATACTGTTCCTCTTTCTATTCTTCATGGTCTTTCCAATAATCTCTTATGCTGATCAACTGTGTTTTTGAAGCCTTCAGCATGCGTCTAGAGCCTTTTACGGGTACAGCAACCACCTGTTGCGGTAGATACAAAACTGTCTTAAAGATACGCTGACTGACCGTATCATCTTTGGCTAAATCTTTCTGGAAGTTATTTGAAATAATGGCATCCAGATAAAACTCATGCACCCGTTTTCCAAAGTTCTCAGCTGAAATCTCGTACAACTTCTCTGATAAAGTATGCTCATTCATATCTGGCGTTGCAATCAGGGCTTCCAAAATAGCACCAGCCAAATCATGTTCTCCATAGTACAAGGTTCCAAACATTTTATCACTGATCAGATTGTCCAGATAAGGATTTCCATGAGCAATGACAGGCGTTCCACTGGCTAAGCTTTCCAAGTAGGTCAAGCCTTGGGTTTCACTTGTCGATGCCGAGATGAAGAAATCCGCCGCCTTATAGTAAAGAGCTGTCTCACTAGGAGCAATCATCCCTGTAAAGACAACAGAGTCTTGAATCTCTAGTTTCTGGGCTTGCTCTTTGAGGTCATCCAGATAAGGACCATCCCCAGCTACCACCAGTTTAACCTTGTCTTCTTCTTTCAGAACTTCTGCAAAGGCTGCTAAAACTGCTTGAATATTTTTTTCATAGGAAATTCTGGAAAGACTAAGCAACATCTTTTCATCATCTTGAATCCCTAGTTTACTACGTAGTTCTTTCAGATTTTCCTGCTTGATTTCCGGACGCTCAAACTTAGCTAATTCAATCCCAGTTGGAATGACCCGTTTTTCAACCTTGACCTTATAGTCAGATAGCAAATCATGGACAATCTCACTAGGACAAATAACCCCATCCACATCATGCAGGAAACCTCTGACTAAGTACTTGACCATACTAGGACGAATCAACATCCCCTTAGCAATATAATGCACGTAGTCTTCGTATTGGGTGTGATAGGTATGGATGACTGGAATCTTCAATTCACGCGCAATCCAAATTCCCAACAAGCCAAGAGAAAATTCTGTCTGGGTATGAATAATATCTAGCTGATATTGTTTAGCAATTTCAAGCGCCTTGCTGAATCCTCGATAGGCAAAGCGGCGATCCTTAAAAGCAAAGAAGGGAACACTTGGAATGCGGATAATCTGCCAATCTTCATAACGATTGACATTCTTATCTGTCGTCGTAAAGATAAAAACAGCGTGCCCCTGCTTTTCAAGCTCTGTTTTTAAGGTTCGAATACTGGTCGCAACACCTGAAACCTGAGGAAAATAGGTATCTGTAAATAAACCAATTCGCATAGATTACCTCACTTTTTACTTTCTCCCTAAAGCAGCTTGTTTCTCATAAAAGTCCAACCAGATTTGTAACAGATGCTCTTCTGAATACTCTCTAGAAATATTCTTAGCTTTTTCTTTCAAATCTTTTAAAGCAGCAGGATTCGCTTGATATTCCAGAATAGCTTCTTTCATCTCTTCTCTGTCTGCTGTCGCCCGATAATTCCCCTCTAAAATCACCTTATAAAGATCTAAATCACGCAACATAATAGGAGCTTCACAACTGGCAGCCTCTAAAATCGTCATCGGAAAGAGCTCATTGTAACTAGGCAACAAGAAAAGGTCCGCTAGGGCATACAATTCGCGCATCCGCTCTGGTGACACAATACCTGGAAAAATCAAATTTTTAGGGGGATTCTCCATGATTTTCTTGTAGCGTTCATAACCATCTGTCATACCACCAAAAGAGAAACCACCAGCCCAGATAAAGGTAATATGAGGCAATTCCTCAGCCAGACGGATAAAATCATCAATCCCTTTACGTTTCTGAACTTGACCAGCACCTACTACGATAAACTGATTGTCACTAAGACCTAGCTCTGTACGCAGTCTCGCTGCCTCTTCCTCTGGAAGAGGATGCCATTTTTCCTTGTTGACAAAGTTAGGAATATAGGTCACTTTTTCACGTGGAATACCAGCTGCCACCAAATCCTCGATAAACATAGGATTGACCACAACTAAGTGCTCCATCCGGTTGTAAAAAGAAAATACATAGCGTTTCACAATTCCCTTTAAGAAAAATGGAATTTTCAAACTCCCCTCAAGTGTATCAGGTAAGAAATGCACATAGCCAATTTTCCTTCCTGAGCGTTTCTTTTGAAATGTTGATAAATAATAGGGGAAATCAATTGTATGAAAGTGAGTCACATCTGCTTCTATTGGAAGATTTTCTGTAACAATCAATTGGTCCTTGGCATCACGATGAAGAAGACGAACTAATTCACGGTAAGCACCTGAAACTCCTTGTCCTGCTACTTTCTCACTTGAACTCAACATATTGATGCGTAATTTCTTTTTTTCCATAACTACTATTATATCATTTTCTTTGAATAAAATCAGCAAAAGAAAGGAGAGACTAGAGGAAAAGAGGGGGAAATTTCCTCACTTTTCCAAGGGTCTCTCACATACTTTTATATGTTTACTTAATGCCTAGGGCAATGCGTGCATAGCGACTCATTTTTTCAACTGTCCAGGCTGGATACCAGACTAATTTAACCTCAGTATCCGTTACTTCTGGCACCTCTGTCATAGCATCATAAATCTGGTCAGTCAAAAGGTCTGCCAAGGGACAACCCATAGTTGTCAACGTCATATCAATCTCTGTTTGCCCTGTGTCGCCATCAAAACGAATCTCATAAATCAAACCAAGATTGACAATATCGATTCCCAACTCAGGGTCAATAACTTCTTCCAAGGCTGATAAAATCCGTGTTTTGATGTTTTCAATTTGCTCTTCTGTATAAGCCATATTCATCCTCACTCTTAGTCTTCAATAAAATCACGAAGCGGTTTGCTGCGACTTGGTTGACGTAGTTTTCTCAAAGCCTTGGCCTCAATCTGACGGATACGCTCACGAGTTACGTTAAAGACTTTACCCACATCTTCAAGGGTACGCATTTTTCCATCGTCTAGTCCGAAACGCAGACGTAGAACATTTTCTTCACGGTCTGTAAGAGTATCTAAGACTTCATCCAACTGCTCACGCAAAACGATACGAGTTGTATAGTCCACTGGATTTTCAATCACTTCATCTTCGATAAAGTCCCCAAGATGGCTATCATCCTCTTCACCAATTGGAGTTTCAAGAGATACTGGTTCTTGAGCAATCTTCAAGATTTCACGAACCTTGTCAGGGGTCATATCCATACGTTCAGCGATTTGTTCTGGCGTTGGATCTTGTCCCAATTCTTGAAGGAGATTCCGCTGTTCACGAACAAGCTTGTTAATCGTTTCAACCATGTGAACTGGGATACGGATGGTACGAGCTTGATCCGCAATAGCACGAGTAATAGCCTGACGAATCCACCAAGTTGCATAAGTTGAGAACTTGAACCCTTTAGAATAGTCGAACTTGTCAACCGCCTTCATCAAGCCCATGTTCCCTTCTTGAATCAAGTCAAGGAACTGCATACCACGACCGACATAGCGTTTGGCTATAGAAACAACCAAACGAAGGTTGGCTTCCGCAAGACGTTGTTTGGCTTCGATGTCACCCGCTTCAACAGCCAGTGCTAACTCTTTTTCCTCTTCATTGGTCAAAAGAGGAACGACCCCGATTTCTTTCAAGTACATACGGACAGGGTCATTGACCTTAGCCGACGTTGAACCAATCAAGTCCTCATCACTGAGTTCCGGTTCTTCTTCAGCACTAAGAACACGCGCACTTGGGTTTCCTTCGTTATCTGTGATAGAAATTCCTGCATCTTGAATCCGTTGCAAGAGATCTTCAATCCCATCAGCATCCAAGGTAAAAGGGACAACAAGACTAGCATTGATTTCATCATCTGTTGCTGTCCCTTTTTGCTTATGATTACGGATAAATTCTGCTACTTGTACGTCAAATGTTGTTACTTCTTTTTGTTTTGTTACCATTATTACTCCATTCTTCTCTTTTGTGAAATTAAACGTTCCAATTCTTCTAAGGCTGTGTCGGTATCTCCTACATGGCTAGCTTCCTGCACCTTCTTTTTGATTCTCATATTGTCCTGATTCAAGAGAGCCTTGTTTCGAGTCATTTCTACTTCACTTAGTTCCTGCGGTGACATCTCAGCAGGCAAATCCTGAGCTAAGACTTGGTACCAAGCTCTTTCAACTTCCTCTGTCTGTTCTGCTAGAACTTCTGGAGGAAGATTGCCATACTGACCAAGCAAGTCATATAAGACCTGAAATTCAGGTGTATCAAATGCAAAGTCTTCTCGCAAGCGGTAATCGTTCAAAACAATAGGGGATTCCACCATTCGATAAAGTAGATGGGCTTCTGCCCTCATAATAGCCGATAACTGCTTGGTGATAGGCATAGTGATTTGCGTCGGTCTGGAAATTCCTTCCATGCGATTCTGCCTTTGTGCCTGACGGCTTTCATTAACAATCTGCTCAATCTGGGCATAATCAAAGGACGCCAGACTGTCAGCTAAAATATGAATATAGCTGTTTTGAGCAGTGATGGACTTTTCTTGAACAATCAAGGGAGCTATTTTTTCAATAAACTCAATCTGAGCTTGCAGATTTTCACTATTTTCAGGCTTATACTGGTGAATGTAGAACTCAATCGGACTAATACGAGTTTTCGTTAATAGATAGGCCAAATCTTCTGGACCATTTTTTTGTAGATATTCATCTGGGTCCAAGTTATCAGGCATGCTGACGATCTGCACAGGCATATCACCAATTTCGTCCAGCGCTTTCAATGTCGCAGCTTGCCCAGCCTTATCGCCATCGTAAACAAGAACCAACTTCTTGGTTAGCCTTTTCAGATGCTCAACATGCTCACGACTCAAGGCTGTTCCCATAGATGCGACAGCATTTTCGATTCCAACCCGATAGGCTGCAATGACATCCATGAACCCTTCCATGAGGTAAATCTCACTAGTTTTACCAGAAGATTTTTTTGCCCTATCCATATGATATAATTCGTAACTTTTGTTAAAAATTGCAGTCGATCGGCTATTTTTATACTTAGAAGTTTGTGAATCCGTTTTCTGCCAGATACGACCTGAGAAGGCAATGACCTTTCCCTGGTCATTTGTTAGGGGAAACATGATGCGATTGTGAAAGGTGTCTACAAATTGATTTGCATCCGATAGGTAAAATAGCCCTGAATCTAGAAAATCCTCATCACGATACTGACCAGACAAACGTTGATAGAGATAGTTTCGTTCTGGAGGTGCTAAACCAATCCGAAAATGCTTGAACACTTCATCTGTCAAACCACGCTCATAAAGGTAGTTTCTGGCCTCTTCCCCCATGGTCGTTGTCATGAGAATAGCATGATAAAATTTGGCAGCATCTTCATGCATATCATAAAGAGCTTGGTGGGGTGAAGCTGGCTTCTGCTCACTATAAAGCGGTTTTTCAACCTCAATCCCAACACGCTGACCTAAGATTTGGACAGCCTCCATAAAGGGAACCCCTTGGTACTCCTCGATGAACTTAAAGACATCACCTGAGCGCCCACAACCAAAACAGTGGTAAAACTGCTTGTCCTCGACAACGTTGAAAGAAGGTGTTTTTTCACCATGAAAAGGACAGAGCCCTAGATAGTTCCGTCCTGCCTTTTGTAAAGAAATCACATCTCCTATGACTTCCACAATGTTGGCATTGTTTTTGATTTCTTCAATGACTTGTTTGTCAACCATACACAATACCTCCATGTTATCATAGTTTACTTTATATAGTATACTTTATTTCAGAAAAAAAGTAAACCATTTCACTCATTTTCCCTACTTTATTCAAAGAGTTGATAATAATCAGAGATTTTCATTTTTGCTTTATCTTCTTGGTTCAAATCTTGGATAATTCGTCCTTCTTTCATGACAATCAAGCGATTGCCATACTTAAGAGCATCTTCCATGTGATGAGTAATCATAAGCGCTGTCAGCTGGTCATTCTTAACAAATTCATCTGTCAATTCCATCAAAGCAACACTAGTCTTTGGATCAAGGGCCGCAGTATGCTCGTCTAACAAGAGTAATTCAGGTCGTTTCAAGGTTGCCATCAAGAGACTCAAGGCCTGTCTTTGCCCACCTGATAAGAACTCAATCGGTGTATTCAAGTGTTTCTCAAGACCATTTCCTACTTTTTCAATGGTCGCTTGAAATTCATCCTTATAACTAGTCAAGCGTCGTGGTAACAATCCACGCTTTTCACCACGAAATTTGGCAATCAAGAGATTCTCTGCCACTGTCATACGAGGAGCTGTCCCCATCTTTGGATCTTGGAAGACACGAGACAGATACTTAGCGCGCTTCTCTGGTGAAAACTTGGTAACATCCTCACCTAAAATACGGATGGTCCCACTGGTTAATGACAAGGTTCCTGCAATAGTGTTAAAGAGAGTTGATTTGCCAGCACCATTTCCACCTAAAATCGTGATAAAGTCCTGTTCAAAAATTTCTAAGGAAACATCATTTAAAATAATCTTTTCTTCATCAAAGCCATTTTTAACGACTTTGGTTGCATTTTTTAATTCTACAATTGCTGTCATTTGCTTAATTTGGCTCCTTTCAAGATTGTTTGCTTAAATGTTGGAATCATGAGGCAGACTGCTAAAATCACGGCGCTGTACAAACGAAGGTAACTTGTATTAAAGCCAAGCGCAATAACTGCCCACACTAAGAATTGATAAGCGATAGAACCTACAACAATGGTAACCAGACGTTCTGCCAAGCTCAAACTCTTGAAGATAACTTCTCCAATAATCAAACTTGCAAGCCCCACAACGATAACACCGATTCCTCGAGATACATCGGCATAGCCTTCTTGCTGGGCAATAAGAGCTCCTGCAAGGGCAATCACACCATTTGATAAGACCAAGCCCATGAGCTCCATGCGTCCAGTATGAATCCCGAAACTTCTAGCCATATCAGGATTGTCACCTGTAGCAATATAGGCTTGTCCTAGTTTGGTGTCCAAGAAAAAGAGCATGAGAGCAATAACAATACTCACAAAGATGAGACCTGTCAAGAGTTGATTCAAATCCGAATCAAAAGGCAAAACATCCTGAATTTGCTTGGTTCCAAGCAGGCCTAAATTCGCACGCCCCATAATCAAGAGCATGATAGAGTGACAGGAAGTCATCACCAAAATCCCGGAGAGCAAGGTTGGGATCTTCCCTTTTGTATAAAGAAGGCCTGCTGCCATTCCAGCCAAACAACCTGCTCCTACAGCAACAAGTGTCGCTAAAAAAGGATTCACGCCTTTCGTTATCAAAGTGACAGCAACAGCTCCCCCAAGAGGGAAGGAACCTTCTGTCGTCATATCTGGAAAGTTCAAAATCCTAAATGTCATAAAGATTCCCAGACCTAAAATAGCCCAGACAAATCCTTGAGAAATAATAGATAATATCATCTGTTTCTTAACCTTTTCTATATGATTTCTATTGTAAAAAATTGGAGGAGATGTCCCCAACTCCTCCATTGTAGATTATTCAATCACTTGTCCTGCTTCTTTTAGAACAGATTCAGGAATCGTAATACCTAGCTCTTGTGCCAATTTTTTATTGATAACTGATTTACCAGTTGAAAAGACATTGACTGGAGTATCAGCTGGTTTTGCACCTTTCAAGACTTGCGCAATCATTTTACCAGTTGCCACACCAAGGTCATGTTGGTCAACTACAACGGATGCCAAACCACCTGCTTCTACCATGGCAGTTGCACTTGGATAAATTGGTTTCTTAGCCGATTGGTTGCTTGATACAACTGTTGAAAATGCAGATGCGATTGTGTTATCAATTGGAACCCAGATAGCATCAACCTTGCTAGTCATAACATTAACTGTTGAAGCAATTTCATTTGTTGAAGGAACTGCAAATGTTTCCACTGTCAAACCTGCTTTTTCAGCATAAGCCTTAAATTCTTCAACTTGAGTTTTTGAATTGTCTTCGCTACTTGAGTAAAGAGCTCCGATTGTTTTCACATTTGGTGTCAAAGCTTTGATGAGTTCAACTTGTTGTTGAGCTGGATTGTGGTCAGATACCCCTGTAATGTTGCCACCTGGTTTTTTCAAATCTTTGACCAAGTTAGCACCGATTGGGTCTGTAATAGCAGCCATGATAACCGGTAGGTCTTTTGTGGCGCTTGCCAAACCTTGAGCAGCTGGCGTTGCAATACCAACCACAAGGTCATTCCCATTTGCAACCAATTGTTTACTCATTGTCGCAACCTTACTTTGGTCACCTTCTGAGTTCATAAAGTCAATCTTCAACTGGTCATCTTTATAACCTTCTTCTGCAAGTCCATCTTGAATCCCTTTATAAATCAAGTCAAGAGATGGATGGCTCACAAACTGAAGGACACCAACTTTGGCAACTTTCTTCTCATTCTTAGCTTCTGGTTTATTCATTGAAGAGTAAATCAAGCTTCCTGCTACTAAAACTGATAACGCAGCGATAATTCCAATTAAACGTTTATTTTTCATTCTATTTCTCCTTTTTTATTCCTTTAAAATACTTCACTTATCTAATACTCTTCGAAAATCTCTTCAAACCACGTCAGCGTCGCCTTACCGTACTCAAGTACAGCTTGCGGCTAGCTTCCTAGTTTGCTTTTTGATTTTCATTGAGTATAAACAAGCGACGCCATCGTTTTCTTTCCATACTAACCTCCATCAAAAAAGTCCTCACACAAAAACTTGTGTGAGGACGTCGATGCGCGGTACCACCTCAATTATAGGGAAGTTCCCTATCGCTCTGTCTCGCAATCACGAGATGCACTATAAGGTGTGCTCACCGAATTTTTATGATTTCAAATTCTAAATAACATCCAGCCCAATTTTCATCATCACCACTTATCTGTTTTCAGCTACCACAGACTCTCTAAAAAGTTTGAATGATTACTTTTCTGAATGTTTAAATTATATCATTTTTCAATTACTTGTCAAGACTCTTTGAGTATTTTTTTGAACTATTCAAAAACTTCCCCTATAGAAAAGAGGAAGCTTGATAGGTATTAACCTGAATTACGCAATCCTGTTGCAATTCCGTTGATGGTTGTATGGATCAATTTTTCTTGATCGCTTGATAATTCTCCTCGGCGTTGACGTTTAATCAACTCCAACTGGATGTAGTTAAGAATATTAAAGTATGGCATACGATAATCCAAACTTGCTTTTAGATATGGATTTTCAGCCAAGAGTTCATCATAACCTTCGATAGCCAAGATAACTTCCTTGGTAACTTGCCACTCATTTAAAATAGTCTCATAAATTGCTTTTACTTGATCATCTTCACAAAGTTTAGCATATTCAAAAGCAATGTTCATATTTGATTTTGACAAGACCATATCAACATTTGAAAGGAGAGACTGGAAGAAGGGCCAATTTTGATACATATCACGCAAAATTTCAATATTTTCGGGATTTTTATCAATAAATTCTTTGAAGCTTGAACCAACCCCATACCAGCCAGGGAACATGACACGACTTTGCGACCATGAGAATACCCAAGGGATAGCACGCAAACCACCGATTTCAGTAATAGTCTTACGAGCGGCTGGACGAGAACCAATGTTAAAGCTTGAAATAGCCTTGATTGGACTTGACTCGAAGAAATAATCATAGAAATGGTCATTACCAAAGACCAAGTCACGGTAGATATCGTAACTACGGTCCACTACTTGGTCCATAATAGCTTCGTAACGATTTGAGGTATTAGTATCGCTCTTCTTCTGAGTAATCATACGGTTAATGGCTGCAGATACTAGCATTTCAAGGTTATAGTAGGCTGCGTCTTTGTTACCGTATTTATTGCCAATAACTTCACCCTGCTCCGTCAAGCGGATACGATCCTTGATAGACTTAAGCGGTTGAGATGTGATGGCTTCATAGGTTGGTCCACCACCACGACCGACGGTACCACCACGACCATGGAAGAAGGTAACCTTAACGCCAAATTCATCTCCAATACCAGTCAATTGTTGTTGAGCCTTGTAGAGGGTCCAACATGATGATAGGTAGCCACCATCTTTATTACTATCAGAGTAACCAAGCATGATTTCTTGGTAGTTATTACGTGAAGCAATCCATTTCTTAGCAAGAGGAAGAGAAAGGTATTCTCTCATGGTTTCTTCTGAATGGTCCAAGTCCTCAATTGTTTCAAAGAGAGGAACGATTTGGACACGGGCTCTTTCTTTATCAACTAACCCTACTTCTTTTAGCAAGATAGCCAATTCCAACATGTCTGATACGCTAGTTGCATGTGAAATAATGGTTTGACGAATAACATCATCACCCAACTTATCTTTCAACTTACGAGCAGCCTTAAAGATGGCCAATTCTTTTTCAAGTAACTCTGATTTTTCAACGTGAGTAGCAGAAAGAATACGTGGATCTTCCTCCAATTCTTTCAAGAGAAGCTGGCACTTTTCTTCTTCACTTAGTTCGCTATAACGAGAATGAATTCCTGCTGATTTCAAGAGTTCGGCTACACAGGCCTCATGAACACTAGAATCTTGACGCATGTCAATTGATGCCAAATAGAAACCAAAAATTTCAACTGCTTGAATCAACTCAACAAAATCACCAGAAATCAGTGCTTCACCCTTATTTTCCAAGAGGGAATCACGGATAGTGATTAAATCCTTATAAAAGTCATTAGCTGTTTCATAGCGAGCTCCAACTTCCTTATCCTCAATCAGATAGGTTTTTGTTGCTTGGATTTTTGATTGAATATCAAACAAGGCACGACGGTAGAGTTCTTTTTCACGGTAAATAGAATTATCCTTGGATTGACGAGCCATTTCTCTGACTTGCTTGCTCACATTGACAATACTAGTTGAGAGAGAGAATTCACGATAAAGTTGGTAAATCTTTTCATCATAGTAATTCATGATGACTTCACACTGAGTCATAGCAGATTGTTTCAAGGTGTCTGCAGTCACAAAAGGATTACCATCACGGTCTCCACCAATCCACATACCCATGGTAATTGGTTTAGGATGTTTCAACTCTAAGCCGTGTTTTTTAGCCAGACGCTTGTACTCAGCAGTCAGATGAGGAACCGCCTTCAGGAAGGAACTATTGTAATATTCCATAACATTCGTGATTTCATTGGTTACTTTCAATTTCTTTTCACGAATCATGTCTGTCTGCATGATAATCTCAATGTAACGACGGAGATCATTATGCCATTTTTCCTTATTAATCAAACCTAATTTCACATCACGATACTTACGCAAGAGGGTATGGATATGGTTAGTCAAATCCAGCATACTCTTACGTTGCACTTGTGTTGGATGGGCAGTCAAAACTGGAACAACATTCAAATGTTCTAGAATTTCAACCGCATTTTCTTTTTCTGCAACCATTTTGATTGTTGCTGATAACTTCCCAAGATAATCTTGATCGATATTATTTTGGTGGTTGATTTCATAAGCCAAATCCACGTCTTCTGAAATATTAATCAAAAGAGGTAAGATGGAGAAATAGCGTGAAATATAAGCCATTTCATCATTTGACAGACTCGTAACCAATTGATTCAAGCCTTGATAATCTTCTTGAGTTGATAATTCTTTCAACTCCATGATTTTTTCAAAAGTCTCTGGGGCAAGCATGTTTTTAGTGATATCTTCTAACAATTCTGTTAAAATCAATACTTCTTCTTGCACGACAGCTTTATTACTATAGTTTTCTAATTTTTGAAGAGACATAGGTAATCCTTTCCACTCTCAGCTCTACATATAGTTTGATGAGTGAGCTTCTAACTCCTCATATAATTGAGCACGTTTTTCACTTGCATCAATATTTAATACAAAGGCGATGGCTATAGACAATACTAGGAGACTATTCCCTCCTTGTGATAGGAAGGGGAAGGTTACTCCTGTCGAGGGAATAATGCCAGAAATTCCACCGATATTGACAAAGACCTGTACCAACATCATCCCCCCAACTCCAATCGCCATCATGGAATTAAAGGGATTCTTAGCACGAATACCGACTAGGATAATTCGCAAAATCAGGAAAAAGACAAGTGCTAAAATCAAGCTGGCTCCCACAAATCCAAATTCTTCAATGACTATTGAAAATACAAAGTCTGTATGGGCCTCTGGTAAATAGCCACGTTTTTCAATTGAATTTCCTAAGCCTAGACCAAACCAACCACCATTCACCATGGCAAAATAGGAATTTGCGAGTTGGTGACCTGCCCCTGCCAAATCAGCGAAGGGATTAAAATAGGCACTGAAACGCTTGGCCACATAGCCAAATACTGGAATTTTTGAAAATTTATCAACCCCTATAAAAGAAATAAGTGATAAGGATAGGGCAGAAATACCCACCAAAATTCCCAAAAATGCAATAAACCATCTATAAGCGATACCACTAATCGTATACATAATCAAGGCAACCAAAGCTAAAATAGAAGCATTCCCCAAATCTGGGAAAATAGCAAGGCTTCCAATCATGACAAAGAGGACAAAGCGCCAGTCATTAAAAGCGCGAGGAAGCCACTGATTTTGTGTCAAAACTTGAAAATCATAAATAGCTATATCCTCTTGTTGTTTGGAAAATCTATTTGCTAAATACCAAATAATAATAATTTTCAAGTATTCGGCCGGCTGAATAGTCAAAGGCCCTACAGAAATCCAGCCATAGGCTCCATTGACAGGAATACCAATCAAACGAGCCAAAACTAAAAGAATCAGCTCAACGAACATAACGATAAATAAAAGACGTTCGTTTCTTAAAAAATTCAGTCTCAACTTATATATCAAGGCAATCAGTATCAAACTAAATATCCAAAATAGTCCCTGACTTCGGACCAATTGCAGTGCACTTTGGCCTTCTTGAATTAAAATAGCACTGGTTGTCGAATAAACCACAATCAAGCCCAAAATAGATAAAAGCAAGTAAGGAACTAGAATAGAATAATTTAACAGGTGCCTTTTACTAATCTTCATAGTATCACCAATCTAATGAGAACAACATAATTGCTTCCCAAATTCCGTTTGTTTTCTAGTTTTGATTGCTATTATACCATTTTTTCCGAAAGAAAAAAACTCTTATCCATCAGATGGACTATTTTTGTCATAAGAAAAAGAGCACTGGGCTCTTTTCTGTTTTATTCTTTTGAAGAACTGCTTGAGCTTGAATCTCCACCACCAATATATTGGGTAAAGATATTTTGGAAGGCTTGGTCCTTAACCTTGATATTGGCTGCTTGCAATTCTTTTCCGATAATGCTTTGAACAAATGATGCGTCGTTTTGTTTTTGAGTTAAGATAACAGTTTTTAATTTTTCTTTGTAGTCATCAATATTAGATGATTTTTCTGTTTTCTTAGTGAGTTTAACAATATAATATTGGCTGCTGTAGGCTTGTGTTCCAGTAACTGTAATGACATCAGAAATGCCGTTAACATCCAAGGCAAAAGCTGCTTTCTTAACTTGATCTGGTACTTCTGTTGAAGCAGAATCAAAGGTAATTTCTCCACCGTTAGCTTTGGTTTTCTCATCAGTTGAGTTATCTTTGGCCAATTGAGCGAAATCTGCGCCACTTGCCTTAGCTTTTTCGAGGACTTCTTTGGCCTTGTCTTCATTGTCCAAACGGATAATTTGAGCAGTCACATCAGGAGTGTACTCGTCAAAGGCCTTCTTATAAGCATCATCTGTCAATTCAGCCTCTGCTGCCTTCTTAACTGCCAACTCAACCAATTTACTTGTACGAATTTGAGCTTTACGTGTTTCAAGAGTCATGCCTGCTTGTGACAAAACACGTTGGTAGTTCTCACCATATTGTTTTTCTTCTTCGGCAATAGTATCGTTGACTTCTTTGTCATCTACTTCCGAACCATATTGTTTCTCAAATACTTTTTGGATGGTCAAGTTCAACAACACTTGTTGAGCTGAAGGATTGCTCTTCACTTGCTCATAAAACTGATGTTCTGTGATGACATCCCCTTTCATGCTGATAAGGTCTGCTCCTTCTGAACCTTTCGAACAAGCTGCTAAAGTTGCTACTGATAATAGTGTAATGGCACCTGCCAATAATTTTTTCTTCATGTCTACTCCTTTGAGATAAGTGTTACCCTATCTATTTTACTATATTTTCTTAAATTATTCTGAAAATCATTCGCTGTCAGGCAATTGAACATCTGCTACATTTTTACGAAGCATGAGAATACCGTCTCCCAGAGGGACTAATGTTGCGGTGAGTCCTGGATTATCTAAAGTTGCGTCAAACAGTCTTTGAAGGCCTCGATAAATAGTTCGCTGGCCACGACGGACTTCCATAATATCCTTGGCAACATCACCACCTTGGAAAATGTCATCCAAAACAACCACACCTCCAACTTCCAAATGTTTGAGGATTTCTGGCAGAAAGACGATGTATTTAGACTTGGCTGAATCCATAAAGACGAAATCATAGGACTCTGTCAGTGTAGATAAGACATTTACCGCATCTCCTTCTAAAAGCGTGATTTGCTTGCGACTGTCAAACTGAACAAAATTTTCCTTGGCAAAACCAATCATTTCTGGATTGCGGTCAATGGTTGTAATCTTGGCATTTGGTGCATGTTCCGCCATTAAAAGAGCTGAAAAACCGATAGCCGTCCCAATTTCCAGAATGTTTTTAGGTTGTATGGTTTCCAT
This sequence comes from Streptococcus pseudopneumoniae, assembly GCF_001074975.1. GTDB lineage: Bacteria > Bacillota > Bacilli > Lactobacillales > Streptococcaceae > Streptococcus > Streptococcus pseudopneumoniae_D. The sequence goes on from NZ_JUUO01000136.1 coordinate 20,773, forward strand.
AAGAAAACGGAAGTAAGCAACCGTTTCATGAGGAATAATGGGAATATTTTCCTTGCGGGCAAAATCTTCCAATTCTTTCAAAGAACCTGTGACTTGCTTTTGACGCTGGCGCATCAAGTCTACAATTTCTTCCTTAACAACAGGACGACGCATATTATGGTTAGCATTTTTACTATACGATTCAACCATCTTATGCCAATCCCAATTTTTCAACAAGGGCTTCAAACTCATTTAAACGGCGTTCAAAGACTGCAAAGGCATCGTTGAGGTAGTCTTCCTTCTCCATATCAACACCAGCTTTTCTCATGACATTAAGTGGGTAGTCAGACTTACCAGCCTTGAGATAATCAATATAACGGTCACGGTCTTCCTGACTACCATGAACAATTTTTTCAGCCAAAGCTGAGGCTGCTGCAAAACCTGTTGAATATTGGTATACATAGTAGTTATAGTAGAAGTGTGGAATACGTGCCCACTCGTATTGGATTTCAGGATTATCTTCCTTGCTCAAACCATAATACTCTTGGTTCAAGTCTGCATAGAGTTTATTTAGGAAATCACTTGTCAAGACTTCCCCATTTTGATCCGCTTGGTGGATGGCGTGTTCAAACTCAGCAAATTGAGTTTGTCGGAAAACTGTTCCACGGAAACCGTCCAAGAAGTTATTAAGAATAGCAAAGCGCGTTGCGTCGTCTTCCACTTCTTCCAACAATTTCTCCGTCAAGATATTCTCATTGGTAGTTGAGGCAATCTCAGCCAAGAAGATAGAATAATCTCCGTAAACATAAGGCTGCGTTTCACGAGTATAGCTTGAATGCATACTGTGACCTGTTTCATGAACAAGAGTAAAGAGATTGTCTAGATTGTCCTGCCAGTTAAGAAGCATAAAGGCATTGGTATCGTAAGAACCACCAGAGTAGGCCCCTGAACGCTTGCCTTGATTTTCGTAAACATCAATCCAACGCTCACTGAAGGCACGTTTAACACGGCTCAAGTAATCCTCACCCAAGACTGCCAAGGCATCTTCTGCCTTTTTCAAGGCTTCTTGGTAAGTAAAACTGTATTCAACAGATGAAAGTGGTGTGTAGACATCGTACATCTTGAGGTCTGAAATCCCCAAGATTTTTGAACGAAGCTCAAGGTAACGATGCAAGAGTGGCAAGTGCTTGCGAACTGCTGCTACCAAATTGTCATAAACACTCTCTGGAACAAAATTTGCCGCTAGGGCTGCATGACGAGCACTCTTGTAGTTGCGAACTTTTGCTCGGTAGTTTTGAACCTTAACATTTGTTTGCAAGGTTTTGGCATAGGTATGTTGGAATTGTTCATAAGTCGCATAAAGGGCTTGATAGGCACCACGGCGTACCTCACGATTTTTAGACTCCATCAAGCGCATATAAACGCCATGTGATAATTGTACTTCATTACCATCTTCATCTTTAACAAATGGAAAGACGATATCTGCATTATCTAAAATCGCAAAGGTTTCACTTGCCGAACCAAAGATTTCTCCAGCTCCAGCTAATAATTCTTCTTCACGTTGTGAAAGAACGTGATCCTTGCCTTGCAAAAGCTTATCAAAATAGTGTTGATAAACCTGCAATTTTGGTTGAGCCTCTAAAAAGTCAGCATACTGCTTTTCACTAATTTCCATAAATTCAGGTTCATAGAATGAAAAGGCTTGGTCTAGCTGGCTGTAGAGTGTCATGGCCTTAGCATAGTACTCTTGGTACTTGGCTTCACGTGTGTCTTGGTCATTCTTCATATGTGCATAAACGTAAAGCTTCTCCATTTGGCGTTCCATCTCAAGAGAAAATTCAGTGATTTCTAGTAGGTTATCCGCACTATCCAAGAGATGGCCTTCATACTGGGCTACTGTCTCCAATTGTTCTGTTAAATCTTTTAAGGCTTCTTCCCAAGCCTGATCAGTTGGGTAGATCGTTGATAGATCCCATGTATCTTTTTCATTTATTTCATTTCTTTGTAATACCATTAGATTCCTCCATCCTTTCTATTCTACCATATTTTTCAAGAAATATTGCTGATAAAAGGCTGGTGGGTAAAGCTTTTGCCAATCATTTTGAGGATTTTCTTGATAATAGGTGTAAAAGTGCTGATAATAGCTATTCAAGTCTTGTTCAATCTGGAAAAATTTGCCCACTAGTGGTCTAATTTGAGGATACCATGCTTTTAGCTCATAAGTCAGGATATTCTCTCCCTTTTGATAGGCTTCTGCTTGTTCTTTCATCCAAAAAGGATTTTGATAATACAATTGTTGCCGGATATAGCGACAGATGTCCTTATCCTCAGAAACTGTAAAATGAGATATTTTTTGTTTCTTATAGGGAAGACGTAATATCTCCAGTAGACTATCTTGATCATAGGGAAATTCCTTAATCTGATAATGGAGTTTACCTCGGAGATCATGGTGGATGAGATATTTCAGCCTTAAAACCTGTTTTTTCTTGTCTACTTCCCAAACATAAAAGCCCATATTTTGACTGAAATAAAGAAAACCTTGTTGCAGACGAGTCAAACGATCCTTGAGCCAAAGTTTTTCTCCCAGCAACCACAGTACTTGGTAACCCTGACTACGATAGCCCTCACTACGCTCTTTAAGAATTTTTTGAGGCAAGGGACTACACTGAACTTCTAGAGCTAGATTGCCATTTACAAATACATCTGCAATCTGTTTAAGCTCTGGAAGCGGGTATTCTAATTGCACCTCAGCCTCTGTTTTCAACCAGTGATAGAGGACTTCCTTATTGGACAGGTGTTCTGGGCTTTCATTTTCAGAGGAATAATCACAGTCTTTTAAAGATTTATGTGCAAAATGGGTCCGGACACTTGGTCCTTGACGCAAACGGAGCTGACCTCCACAAGCTGGACAGGTGTATTCTTCCTTCTCAAGCTTATCCTCTAACACATTTACCAGCTGCCCCCTAGCATCTCTAGCAACAAACATGATTTCCCTCCTTTTTCTATATTATTCGTAAAAAAAAGAAAAAAGGTCAGGAAATTCCCCAACCTTCATACATATTTACTTGATTTTCTTAGCTAGCATGGTCGCAAAGCGTAGTTGAATACGATTGCCATTCTCATCGCGACGGTGAAGATGGCCTGGATTTTCATTGTACTTAACCATTTCCCAGTCCTTGTAGTATTCAGCCAATTCCCCTTCTTTAAAGGTAAATGGGAAGTTAACCGAGCAAGGATAATCCTTCGTGTCCATGGCACAGACGATAAGATTGTAGCCACCAACAGTAGTTTTCTCCTGCATATTTTTGATAATTTCAGGAATGCGGTCTGCTTGCAAAAACATCAAAACAACTGTCGATACGATGAAATCATATTCTTGCCCAATGCTGGCTGAATTGATATCGTAAAGACCAACAGGCATATCCAAATCTTCCTGCTCAACAATGCTTTGCAAGATTTCAAGGGACAGTTCATTTTGATCCACAGCTGTCACATCAAAACCTTGCTGGGCTAGAAAGAGAGAGTTACGGCCTTGACCACAGCCCAAATCCAAGGCTTTCCCTGGTTTTACTGTCTGCATAGCCTCTAGGACCTCTGAATGAACCGGATTGGTATTGTATTTCTTAGGGAAATAATCCTCAGGTTTACAATAAAATTCCAAATACCATTCTACATCGTCTGTTACAGCCTCCACTCGGTGCCAAGCTTGTGGTTGTGCCATTGGATTGTCAGCCCCCGCTTCAAAGAGGTGCTCAGCTAAAACCTCACCATCTCCTGTCAATTCAATAAACTTGAGAGCTCCCTTCAAGACAGTAATTTTCCCCCAAGTCCCAACCTTGGTATTGTGTTTCTGCTGAACCGCCTCTGGCATGGTTTCTTTATTCCACAAGGGCATCCGTTTATAGGCAACTAATTTTTCCATCTTCATTTCCTCTTTTTATCGCTGATTAACAGCTTTCATCACGCGCGCAATATCGCGATTCTGCTCACGACGTTTGATTGACTCCCGTTTATCATAGTCATGCTTACCTTTAGCTAGGCCTAAAAGGAGCTTGGCATAGCCATCTTTGATATAGACTTTTAGGGGAACCAGTGTCATTCCTGTTCCTTTGGTCTCTTGTTCTAATTTTTGGATTTGTTTCTTATGGAGCAGGAGTTTACGACGACGCTCTGGTTCTTGGTTCCAGATATTGCCCTCTTCGTAAGGAGCGATATGAACATTGCTCAGCCAGACTTCTCCATTTTTTACTTGGGCAAATCCATCCTTGAGATTGATTCGAGCTGCTCGTACACTCTTGATTTCAGTTCCTGTCAGGACCATCCCTGCCTCTAGCGTATCTACGATTGTATAGTCGTGGCGCGCCTTTTTATTTTGTGCGACGACCTTTCCCTCGCCCTTTGCCATGCTTGGCTCCTTTCTTAGCTACTTCCTTGTAAAAAGGTTTCTTACCCTTTTTCTTCTTGTCTTTTTGTGAATGCTTGCGCTTATCATTTGAGCGACCTGATTTTCTCTTGTCTTCCTTCTTATCCGAACGACGATTTGAACCACACCCTCTGCTACTACGACTAGACTGTTTCAAGCCTTTTTCAATCACATCAAACTCACTAGGTACGAATGAAAAATCAATCTCTCCAGTCATTTTATCCGCTCTTTCAACACGGATACGGATCTGCTGACCCACTCGGAAAGTGATACCTGATTTCTCCCCACGAAGAGTCAAATCCCGTTCATTGAAATGATAAAATTCAGGTAGATTAGTGATGTGAATCAAGCCCTCAACTGTATTCGGCAATTCAACAAAGAGACCGAATTTAACGATGCTAGACACAACCGCATCATACTCCTCGCCCACGTATTCTTCCATGTACTCAGCCTTTTTCATGGCTTCGACTTCACGCTCAGCTTCAATGGCACGACGTTCACGGTTGGAAGACTGGGTCGCAATCTCTGGAATCACTTGCTCAAAATGCTCTGCTATTTCCTTAGAACGGCCATAATCACGAATCATACGGTGAACAAGGAGGTCTGGATAACGACGAATCGGACTGGTAAAGTGAGTGTAATAGTCAGCAGCAAGGCCATAGTGGCCGTGATTGTGCTCCGAATAGCGAGCCTGCTGCATGGAGCGCAGAAGCATCATGGACAATACATCTGCATAAGGTTCTCCCTCAACAGTACGCATGATGTCTTGGAGGGCATCCTGGCTAATCTCACTGGCAGTCCCGTAAATTCGCAATCCAAAACTTGAAGCATAATCAATAAACTTCTGAACCTTTTCAGCCTTAGGGTCCTCATGGATACGATAAATGAAAGGCAAATCCAGCTTGCTGAAATGCTCGGCAACTGTTTCGTTGGCCATCAGCATAAAGGACTCAATCATGCGCTCGGCAACACCACGCTGACGAAGAACGATATCAACAGGCTTACCTTGCTTATCCACTAAAATCTTGGCTTCATTGGTATCGAAATTGAGGGCTCCACGTTTCACACGCATGTTTTCTAGAGTTTCATGGAGCTTAGCCATAAGTTCAATACTTGGAACAATTTTCTGATATTCTTGTCTCTTTTCCTTGTCTCCAGCTAGGATATCATTGACATCACTATAGGTCATACGGAAGCTTGTCTTGATAACCGTTTGTGTGATGGTGTAGTTGACTACACGACCATGTTCATCAATTTCCATAATGGCAGACTGAGTCAGGCGGTCAACTTGAGGATTGAGGGAGCAGATTCCATTTGACAGTCGTTCTGGAAGCATTGGAACCACACGGTCTGTCACATAGACAGAAGTTGCGCGGTTAAGGGCTTCCTTGTCAAGGGCGGAACCCTCGGTCACATAGTAGGAAACATCTGCTATGTGAACTCCAAGTTCCAGATTTCCATTTTTCAAGGCCTTGATATGCACCACATCGTCCAAGTCCTTGGCATCCGCACCGTCAATGGTAAAAGTAATCTCATTTCGCAAATCAATGCGGTCTTTCATATCTTTTTCAGATGGAGCATCTGGCACTGTTTCAGCTTCCTTAAGAACAGCCTCTGGAAATTCAGAGACAATATCCATAGACTCCAAAACTTCCAAAACATCAATCCCAGCATCTGTCGAATGACCAACTACATCAAGCACCGAAGCTACAAAAAAATCATGTTTTCTACTTGGATACTTGTCGATAAAGACCTTAAGCACTTCAGTTCCTTCAAGTTTAAGAGCTGGTTTTTTTACATAAATCGGTTGGCTAATTTTCTGATTTTTTGAACGGATGTAGCCAGCATACTTGGGCTTTTCCTGATCCAGAACGATTTGACCGACTACGGTTGTCAAACTGTGCTCTAGGATATCGATAATTTTAGCTTCGGCTGCTGTTCCCTTGTTGCGGTCAGCAACTTTCTTGATGACCACCTCAACGGTATCACCATCAATAGCGTAGTTAACATCGTTTTTTCCTACAAAAAGGTCGTCCTCTTCCCCTTCCAGACTGACAAAACCAAAGCCATTTTTATGAGCATGAAAAATCCCCTTGAGAGTAATCTCATGTTTTTTCTTGACTTCCAAGGTCAGACTACCATCTTCTTCAAAGCGTATCTGGTGCTTTCTTTCCATTAAGGACAAGGTTTTAATCAACTCACGAAAATCCTTGGAACCGTCTTTTCCCAAAGCCTGAGCCAAATCATTGACAGTCACCTTTCCCTTGTCTTGCAAATATTCTTTTATTCTATCTTTCATATTTTCTTTCTAGATTTTTAATTTTCTTTTACTGTAAAACCTTCTCAAACATCATTTAAAAATAAAAAGAGGCAAAGACCTAGTCCTGCCCATTATTTTCTTATCTACTTGATAATACCGTCAATGCTAAGGCAATGGCTAGCCAGAAAAAGACTAAAATCCCTGTCAAACGCTGCATTACAGCTTCAAAACCGCGTGCTTTACTACGTTCAAACAAATCACCTGAGCTGGCATCAAATACATTGCTGGATTGGTTTTTGGTTGGTTGCATGAAAATCGCAATCACAATCACAACAGATAATACTAATAAAATGGTTAATAATAGGTTATACATATCAAACTCCTTAAAATCCCTATTATTTTACCATAAAATCTACTTAGATTCAAGATGTAGAGTTACTTTTCTTTCCTTGGGACAATACTTTAAAACCTCAATCTTGTCTGGATGGGTTTTGGAGTTTTTACTGGTTAGGTAATTGATACTGCCACAAGAGGAGCATTTGAGATTAATTTTTACTCGCACTAGATTTCCTTTACTTTTAATAATGTTCGAAATTGAAGCAGGTTAAAGAGACAACTAAAGGCAACACAAAGACTTGTCGCATAAAATACTGCGTGGTAGCCAAATTGACCTGCTACTGCAGAACCTGCCATAGGACCAACGACACCTCCCAGATAAAAGAATACCTGATTGAAGGCAAAGACCCTCGAAATACCAGCTTTGGGCGTTATCTTGCTGAGAAGAGCATTAACTCCAGGAATCAAGGCACCGGTTCCCAAACCAAAGAGAAAACGATAGAGCCCTAGTTGAAGGGGGCTAGAGGCATTAGCACAGAGGAGATAGATGATGACTGAATAAAACTGGGCTACAACCAAGAGACGATGATTACCCACCTTGTCACCTAGTTTTCCCATGACTCCTGCACTCATCATACTGGAAAAGCCCATACTAGATACAATCAAACCAGATACAAAGAGAAGATTCTCTGTCTGGCCTAAGTCGCGCACATACAGAGCTAAGATAGGGCCGATCGATTGGGCTGAAAATTGTATGACAAAACTAGTCAGAAAGAGGTTGACCAAGATATAGGGATATTTAACTGATGTAAATAATTCCTTTGTTGGAATGGCCTTTTCTTTTGCTACTGGTTGAAAATCTTCCTTGATAAAGCAAATAGTCAAAACAGCGGCTAAGAACAGAAAACTACCAACCAGTAAGAAAACAGTACGAATGCCAAATAATTCTGCAATAAAGCCACCGATAAAGGGACCAGTTAGAGTGCCTGCAACTACGCCAGTAGACAAAGTCCCGAGAGCGGAGCCTGATTTCTCCTTGGGAACCTGACTGGCTATCAAGGCTGTGGCGTTAGGAACAAAACCCGCAAATACACCATTTAATAAACGAAGAAAGATTAACCAATAAATATTTGGGACAAAAGCCAAACCTCCCATAGTAATGGTCATGGCCATGCCGGCCCGAATCATCATGGGTTTTCGACCGTATTTGTCAGCAAGGATGCCCCAGATAGGAGAGAATAGAGCGGCGGAAATGGCAGAGACAGAAATAGCTAAACCTGCATAAAAAGCAGCTTGATCACTCCCTACACCTAAATTTTCCACAAAGATGGGCATAAAAGGCACAACCAAGGAAATACTGGCTCCTGTCAGAAAATTACCAAACCAAGCAATGCGCAGATTATCTTTCCAGTTAATCTCTGTCATCTTGCTTACCTCCCTCAAGTAGAGAAATCACTTGAGTTAGAAGCTGATCACGATTGCCATTATTATCTAGAATATGGCTGGCCATATGTTTCTTTTTTTCTAAAGACCACTGGGCTGCCAGACGAGACTCAGCTTCATCCTTGGATAGCTGATCCCTTTTCATTAAGCGTTCTACTTGGATATCTCTATCCACATAGACCAACCATGTCTCATCAAACCAAGGGACGTAGTCCTGTTCAAAAAGTAAGGGAATATCCATGAAAAAGATAGATTCTGTCTGAGCCAACTGGTCTCTCAAAGTAGCCAGTTCCTCACGGATAATCTCCCCTTGAATTTGCTTAGACCATTCTTGCTCTTCAGGATTTGAAAAGATGAGACTAGCTAGGAGAGGACGATTGAGTTCTCCGTTTTCAAGAATGATTTCTTGCCCAAAATGCTGGACTAAAGCCTGAAACAGACGACCACCAGGTTTCTGTAATTGGTGGACGACTGCGTCAGCATCCACTACTTGAAAGCTATTCTGTCTTAGAAAATTTGTCACAGTTGACTTACCAGAGGCAATTCCCCCAGTGATTCCAATGATTTTTCCCATCAGTCCCTCCTTTGACAATTTGGACAAAAGTGGGTTCCCCGTCCGCCTAGTTGGATTTTTTCAATGATGGTGCCGCAGCGTGAACATTTTTGACCAGCCTTGTCATAGACCTGATGAAAATCCTGCATGGTTCCGTCCTCCCCAAAGGCATTGGTATAAGTCCGAATGGTTGAGCCACCTTTTTCAACCGCCTGCCCCAAAACAGCAATGGTCTGGTCATGAATGGCTGTCGCTTCTTCTGCTGTCAAAGTCTGGGAAGATCTAGCTGGATGAACCTGAGCTCGCCAGAGAACCTCATCCACATAGATATTGCCAAGGCCAGCCACCAAGGTCTGGTCTAATAAGTGGGATTTGATAGGCTTTTTGGACTTGGCTAGTGCAGTTTGAAAGACCTGTAAATCAAAGTCTTGCTCCCTTGGTTCAGGACCTAATTTTTTGGAAACAAAGTAGGCATCCAAAAGGTCAGGTGCAAACAATTCCATAGTACCAAACTTGCGTACATCCTCATAAACAAGCGTCCCACCATCCTCAAACTGAAAGAAAACATGGGCATGCTTGCGCTCAGGAACCTGGTCTGGATAGTAAAAATACTTGCCCTCCATCCGCAGATGGGAAATCAAAACCTTGTCTGTCAGGTAGAAAAGCAAATATTTTCCACGGCGCCCCATTGACTCAACAACTTTACCAGGAACTTCCTTTTGAAACTCATCCAAATCCGTTTTAATCATCTTGGGATAGCGAATTTCTATACTCGAAATCTTCTTTCCCAAAATCAATTTTTCTAAGCCACGACGAACGGTTTCAACCTCAGGTAATTCAGGCATAGGTCCTCCTTCTGTAAAAACAAGAAGCAGGCATGAGCCCACCTCTACTTAATATTCTTTTTCATTATAGCCAAAGTCAGCCAAATCTAGCTTTTTATCGCGCCAATTTTTCTTGACCTTGACCCATGTTTCTAGGAAAACCTTGTCTCCTAGCATAAGTTCGATATCATGACGAGCCATAGTCCCGATTTTCTTAAGCATAGCGCCACCTTTACCGATGATAATCCCTTTTTGGCTATCGCGCTCGACCATGATGGTTGCACGGATATGAACCTTGTCTGTCTCTTCATCTCGTTTCATAGAATCAACCACTACAGCAACTGAGTGCGGAATTTCTTCACGAGTTAGGTGCAAGACTTTCTCGCGAACCATTTCTGATACTAAGAAGCGCTCTGGATGGTCTGTAATTTGATCAGACGGGAAATATTGGAAACCTTCGTCCAGATTTTCACTCAAAATATCCACTAGACGAGACACGTTATTCCCTTGAAGAGCTGAGATTGGAACGATTTCCTTAAAGTCCATCTGATTACGGAAATCATCAATCTGAGACAAAAGCTGGTCTGGGTGAACCTTATCAATCTTGTTCACCACCAGAATCACAGGAACCTTGGCAGCCTTAAGGCGTTCGATAATCATGTCGTCCCCCTTACCACGCGCCTCATCAGCAGGCACCATAAAAAGAACTGTATCCACTTCACGAAGGGTACTGTAGGCAGACTCAACCATGAAATCTCCAAGAGCCGTCTTAGGTTTGTGAATCCCTGGTGTGTCGATAAAGACGATTTGCTCCTTATCGGTCGTGTAAATTCCCATGATTTTATTGCGCGTTGTCTGCGCCTTGTCACTCATAATGGCAATCTTTTGCCCCATGACATGATTTAAAAAAGTTGACTTCCCAACATTGGGACGTCCTAAAATGGCTACAAAGCCTGATTTAAATGTCATAATTTCCTCTTACTGTTTAAAATAATAAATCCCAGATTCGTGGGAGAAAAATCAATGCGCCTGTTAAGGCTGCAAAAAGAGAGACCACTAGTACTGCGCCAGCTGCCATATCCTTGGCATTTTTAGCCAGCATGGAAAAGTGATAGTGACTAGCCAAATCCACCACATTTTCGATAGCAGAGTTAATAATTTCAAAGGCTACTACCAAGAAAATGCTCAATAGGAGAAAGAGCCATTCGATTCGTGACACCTGAAAAACAAAACCTGCAAGAATGACTACAAGAGCCGTCACTGCATGTTTTCGCATATTGCGTTCTTCCTTGATGGCAGTAAAAATTCCTGTGAGAGCAAATTCTAAACTGGATATCAGGTCACGATTTTTCCATTTTCGTTTATTGTCTTGTGAGTCCATAGGCTGTCAAAATTTCTTCTTGTAAACCGAACATCTCCGCTTCTTCTTCCAGAGTGTAGTGATCATAGCCGTTGATATGTAAAAAGCCGTGTACTGCCAAGAAGCCCATCTCACGCTCAAAGCTGTGACCGTATTCCTCGGCCTGCTCATGTGCCTTATCAATAGAGATGAAAAGTTCCCCAATATAGGCATCAAACTCAGACATCATCTCTGCCAATTCTGGATTTTCAAGTAAATCCTCTTCGTCAAAGGCAATTTCCAGCTCTGGCTTATATTCAAGGCTGATGACATCTGTCGGACGGTCTGTGTCACGGTACTCAAGATTGAGTTCATGACTACGTTCATTGGTCACAAAGGTAACTGCCATCTCCTTGTCTTCTTTGCCTAATTTTTGGGCTGCAAATTCCAAAATTTCTTGGGTTTGTTGCAACATTTCTTTTGAAACTTGACCAGTTTCATCTACCATTTCAATATACATGTGCTTCTCGTTTCTCTTTACTTGGCTTTATTATACCACATTTCCATGATTTTATTCTACCTTTTTGATATAATACTATGGAATACACTCACGAGGAGAGAACCATGTCATTTGATGGATTTTTTTTACACCACATGGTTGAGGAATTGCGAACTGAATTACTAAATGGTCGCATTCAAAAAATTAATCAACCCTTTGAACAAGAGTTAGTCTTGCAAATCCGTAGCAATCGCAAAAGTCATCGTTTGCTCCTTTCTGCGCATCCAGTTTTTGGACGCATCCAGCTGACTCAAACGACTTTTGAAAATCCAGCCCAACCTTCTACCTTTATTATGGTTTTAAGAAAATATTTGCAGGGTGCCCTGATTGAGTCGATTGAGCAAGTGGAAAATGACCGTATTGTGGAAATTACAGTTTCCAATAAAAACGAGATTGGAGACCATATTCAGGCTACCTTGATTATCGAAATCATGGGTAAACACAGCAATATTCTACTAGTCGATAAAAGTAGCCATAAAATCCTCGAAGTCATTAAACACGTCGGTTTTTCACAAAATAGCTACCGCACCTTGCTTCCTGGGTCAACCTATATCGCTCCGCCAAGTACGGAATCTCTCAATCCTTTCACAATCAAGGATGAAAAACTCTTTGAAATCCTGCAAACACAGGAAACGACAGCTAAAAATCTTCAAAGCCTCTTTCAAGGTCTGGGACGTGATACGGCAAATGAATTGGAAAATATTCTGGCTAGTGATAAACTATCTACTTTCCGTACCTTTTTCAATCAAGAAACCAAGCCATGCTTGACTGATACTTCCTTCAGTCCAGTTCCTTTTGCAAATCAGGTGGGAGAGCCTTTTGCCAGTCTTTCTGATTTGTTGGACACCTACTATAAGGACAAGGCTGAACGCGACCGCGTTAAACAGCAAGCCAGTGAACTCATTCGTCGTGTTGAAAATGAACTTCAGAAAAATCGACACAAGCTGAAAAAACAAGAAAAAGAGTTACTGGCGACAGACAATGCTGAAGAATTTCGCCAAAAAGGAGAATTGCTGACAACCTTCCTCCATCAAGTGCCTAACGACCAAGACCAGGTTATCCTAGACAATTACTACACTAATCAACCTATCACAATTGCGCTTGATAAGGCTCTGACTCCCAACCAGAATGCCCAACGCTACTTTAAACGTTACCAGAAACTCAAAGAAGCTGTCAAATACTTGACTGATCTGATTGAAGAAACCAAGGCAACCATTCTCTATCTGGAAAGTGTGGAAACCGTCCTCAACCAAGCTGGACTGGAAGAAATCGCTGAAATCCGTGAAGAATTGATCCAAACAGGCTTTATTCGCAGAAGACAACGGGAGAAAATCCAGAAACGCAAAAAACCAGAACAATATCTGGCAAGTGATGGCAAAACCATCATCTATGTCGGGCGCAATAACCTGCAAAATGAGGAACTAACCTTTAAAATGGCCCGCAAGGAGGAACTTTGGTTCCACGCCAAAGATATTCCTGGAAGCCATGTTGTCATCTCAGGAAATCTTAACCCATCCGATGAAGTCAAGACAGACGCAGCAGAGCTAGCCGCTTACTTCTCTCAAGGTCGCCTGTCAAATCTGGTGCAGGTAGATATGATTGAAGTCAAGAAACTCAATAAACCAACTGGTGGAAAACCCGGTTTTGTAACCTACACAGGACAAAAGACCCTCCGTGTCACACCAGATCCAGAAAAAATCGCATCCATGAAAAAATCCTGATTTTACTTGAAATCAGGATTTTTAACATACTTCCTTAATAAATCTGAAAACAATCAAAAACAGATTGATTGCAGTTTACCTCAGAGACTCTTTTACTTCCTTTCGGAGATTTTCCAGACTGCTGATGCCATATTTGTCCATAACCTTTGGTAAATTTTCGATGATATCAGGACAGGCATATGGATTGGTAAAGTTAGCTGTTCCAACTCCAATGGCAGATGCTCCAGCCAGATACATTTCTAAGGCAGCTTCAGCCGAATCCACTCCTCCCATTCCAATAATGGGCAGGTCTGTTGTTTGGGCTACTTGTCGGATGAGTTTGAGAGCTACTGGAAAGACTGCTGGACCAGACATTCCACCTGTTCCATTGGCCAAGATTGGTTTTCTGTTTTTGAGGTCAAAGCGCATACCGACAAGGGTATTGATCATGGTCAAGCCACTTGCTCCCGCATTTTCTGCAGCTTTTGCAACAGTGACGATATCCGTCACACTAGGAGTTAGTTTGACATAAACCGGCACATCAGAGGCTTCCACCGCTGCCTTCACAACATCATAAGCCAGATCTGGATCTTGACCAATCAAAAGTCCGTGATTACAGTGGTCTACATTGGGGCAAGAAATATTGAGCTCGATAGCCTTCACATTAGTTGCCTTGGAAATCCCATGAGAAACAGCTGCATACTCTTGTTTTGAAAATCCAGCTACATTGGCGATGATAGGAAGATTGGGATATTCTCTTTCCAGCCAAGGTAACTTTTCAGCCAACACCACTTCCAAACCAGGATTTTGCAAACCGATTGCATTGAGCATACCAGCAGGCGTCTCTGCCACCCTTGGAGTTGGATTGCCAAAACGTGGTTCAAGGGTTGTCGCCTTAATCATAATAGAACCTAAAATGTCTAAATCATAGTACTTGGCATACTCTTGTCCAAAACCAAAACAGCCTGATGCTGGAATAATCGGATTTTTCAAATCCAAACCAGGTAGAGAAACTTGTAAACGATTTCTAGTCATAATTTTCTCCTTACAATACAACTGTTCCTGTGCGGAAAACAGGACCATCTTCACAGACGCGTTGGCTAACCGTCTCGCTTTCTGGTACTTTTAGGACGCACGCATAACAAGCCCCCATCCCACAAGCCATACGAGATTCCAGAGATAGATAGGCTCTTGGATGGTCATAAAAGGTTTGATTGATAAACTTCATCATTCCAGGGGCCCCACACGAGTAAACAGCATCAAACTGACTGTCTAAATCATTGATGACAACAGAAACATTCCCCTTAATGCCATAAGAACCATCATCTGTCGTTACAAAGACCTGCCCATATTGAGCCAATTCCGTCTCTAAAATAACAGCGCCCTTAGTCGCAAAACCGAGGACAGTCACTACTTTCACCTCACGCGCATACAATTCCTTGGCCACTTCAAGCAAGGGAGGAACACCAATCCCCCCTCCAACTAAGAGAACCTGGCTCTGCTCATCAAGGTCAGACAAGTCAAAACCATTTCCCTGAGGGCCCATCACATCAAGAGTATCTCCCTGACTTAAGGTTGAGAAAATAGCTGTCCCAGCTCCTTCAATCCGATAAATGAGATGACACTGCTTCTTAACCTTATCAATAGATGAAATCGAAATAGGACGGCGCAAAAGATGGGCATCATCAGGCACACGCAGATGAAGAAATTGGCCTGCTCGCATGGCTTCAACCATTTCCCCTTCTAGGACTAATTCAAAGATTGCTGGTGCGATTTCCTCCTGTGCAACCACCTTCATGGTTTCCAAACGAATTGCACCCAAACGTTTCTTACATGTGGGATTCATGACTTTTCCTCCTTAAATTTTAAGGGGACCAGACAAAGAAAAGACCTTGCGATTGCAAGGCCTCAGTTAAAATCGTACAACAGAAGAGAGCACACTCAAAAAGTCTCCTCTAGAAAATTGCACTATTCTTTTATCTGACACCTTGTGAGTCTCTCTGGACTCCCCTTAAAGGTTAAATTTTTATTAGTATACTCTTTCAGCTTAAAAAAGTCAAGTAGAAAACGAACATTCTACTTGACTTCACGAGATTATTTTTCACGAATGACTTCGACCTTGTAGCCATCAGGGTCTTTGACAAAGTAATAATTAGGTGCAGTTCCTGGTAGACCATTTGGCTCAGTAACTTCATAGCCTTTGGCACTGTGCTCTTGATGAAGCGCCTCAAGATCAGGTGTACTGAGAGCGATATGGGCAAACCCATCTCCAACCACATAAGGACCGTGATCGTAGTTATAAGTCAACTCCAACTCATAGTCGTCACCCTCAAGACCTAGATAGACAATCGTGAAGGCATGATCTGGAAAATCTCTGCGACGCAATTCTTTAAATCCAAAAGCATCTTGATAAAATGCAATTGATTTTTCAAGATTTTCTACTCGCAAGCAAGTATGTAGCATTTTTGACGCCATATTTTTCTCCTTTATTTTTAAAAAGACTGGGACAATCCTGTTCCAGTCTTATCTGTTATTATTTACCAAGTTTTGCTTTAGCTGCATCTGCAAGAGCTGTGAAAGCTGCTGCATCATTAACAGCCAAGTCAGCAAGCATTTTACGGTTAACTTCGATCTCAGCCAATTTCAAACCATGCATCAATTGTGAGTATGAAAGTCCGTTCATACGAGCTGCCGCGTTGATACGAGTGATCCACAATTTGCGGAAGTCACGTTTTTTCTGACGGCGGTCACGGTATGCATAGTAGTAAGAGTTCATTACTTGTTCTTTTGCAGTACGGAACAAGATGTGTTTAGCTCCATAGTAACCTTTTGCTAATTTAAGAATACGTTTACGACGTTTGCGTGATACAACGCCACCTTTAACACGTGCCATGTTTTATTTCCTCCAAATATTTCCTAGAATTGTTTACTTACAGTCAAGCTATTATTTCAAGCGAGTAAGCATTGCTTTGATACGTTTGTAATCTCCTGAATGCACCATAGATGCTTTACGAAGATGACGACGTTGTTTCTTAGTTTTTCCGTGGAAACGGTGAGAAGTGTAAGCACGGAAACGTTTAAGTCCACCAGAACCTGTACGTTTGAAACGTTTAGCTGATGCGCGGTGTGTTTTTTGTTTTGGCATGATTTTTTCTCCTTTATTTAACTTTCTGACAATTATTTTTTGTCAGTCGCTGGCGCCAATTGCATGAACATTTGACGTCCATCCATTTTAGCACGTTGTTCGATGATGGCAATATCTTGAGTTGCTTCAGCAAACTCGGCTAAAACTTTTGCACCAATCTCTTTATGGGTAATCATACGACCCTTAAAGCGAATAGATACCTTAACTTTATTTCCTTTTTCAAGGAATTTGCGTGCATTGCGAAGTTTTGTATCAAAGTCACCCTTGTCAATAGTTGGACTTAGACGAACTTCTTTCACAGTAACAACACTTTGTTTTTTGCGTTGTTCTTTTTGCTTCTTCTGGTACTCAAATTTGAACTTACCGTAGTCCATAATTTTTGCAACAGGCGGTTTGGCTTGGGGTTGAATCAATACTAGGTCAACATTAGCGTTATCAGCCAAAGCTTGCGCTTCACTGAGTGGCTTGATGCCTAGCTGTTCTCCTTCAAGACCAATCAAGCGAACTTCACGTACACGAATCTCATCATTGATGAATAAGTCTTGCTTTGCTATGGTTTTCACCTCTTTTGTTTTATTAGAGAAAAACAATAGCGGACTCGTAATAATACAAGCCCGCACGTTATGATAGCGTTTCTTAGAAACTTTTCATCCGTAGGGCCAGGCAACTTAATGTCACAAGGCGAGAAGCTCTCACTTCTGCTTTTCTCAACTTTTATATGATACCAAGTTTTCTAGCCCTTGTCAAGATAAAAAGTTATTTTTTTGAAAGTTTCTGTTTGTATTTTGTCTTGGTTTCCTCATCAAAAAGAGAGAATCAAGTTGATTCCCTCTCTGTATTAGTTTTTCCACACCTTCCCTATAAGAATGCTAAGACCTATTAAAAACTTCCTTTTTACGTGAACTTCCCCATCTTTCGATAAATAGAATCCCCACTAACAAAAGGATAATCAGGCAAGGAAGTAAGACCATCCCCATGCTCCAATTTAGATTGACATTATCAATCAGCTTAGGTAATCTTCCAGATAAAATCTCCACTGAACGTAAGTAAGTAAAAGGAATCAGATGTGCAATCCTTTGAAGAGGCTGAATTGTTTGGATGCCAAACAATAAGCCAACAATCCCAATGAGTGACAGAAAGAGGACAGGCATTTTTTGCTTGAAAAAGTAAGTAATCAAATACACAACTTCCACAATGACGATAAAGGCTAAGAAAGCTAAGAACAAGCCAGGAAATAACACATCTTGTATCTTTCCAATAGTTACCTCTTGATTCACTAAGCTATAAATAGGGTAGGGATAATCTAACTGTCCAAAACCACTTATCAGACTTCCCACTAGAAAAGAAAATCCGCTGATTCCGATAAACAGCACAGTTACATAGCCCACTCCAACTCCAAGGGAGGACATGGCAAATGCCACTTTTGAAAAAGGATATAACTGAGCTGTGTCCAGATGATTTTGATATCTTTCTGCAAATAGTTGCGTTAGCATAAAAATAATAGCAATCACAAACAAGGTTGGGATGATAGCCTCTAAAATCCAGATAATCTGATCAATCCCGTGGGTCGGAAACTCCAAAGTATGTGCTTTTATGTTCAAGGGATACAGGGCTTGGTAAATCTTTCGTTGGCGGTCAACCGCCATTTTAAAGTCAGAGCTAATAGTCGGGTTATTTGATATCATTTCATAATTCTTCTCTTCATCTTGCCACTGCAAATAGTAGGCTTCTTTCCATCGCCCTTCTTTTAATAAAGTCAGAATTTCTGTCTTTTGAGTCGAAAGATTTTTTTGCCCGTCTAAAGTATTTTTAGCAATCTGGTATTCCTCCGAGCTGGTATCAGATATTTGGGAGAGTTTCTCTTCATATTCATTGATGATTCTCTCATCTTTTACAAGACTGGTTTCCAACTCGCTCTCCAAGCTGTGTGAGTTTGCAGTCCGACTATTTAAATAAAAGGTAACACCGAGTCCAGATACAAATAAAGCTAAGATAATCCAGTTTAAGCGACTTTTGAAAACTTTTTTCAATAAAAATAGACTAACATCTTTCATAAACTAAACCTCTTCTATTTGCCCCTGATGAATGGTTACTACTCTATCGCAGACATCAAGCAACTCTTCCTTATAGTGGGAACTTAAAAGAACCAGCTGTTCTTGTCTATCGATTTGTGCCAGCCTATCAAAAAACTTCTGTCGATAATACTCATCTAAGCCATTTGTAATCTCATCCATAAGCCAGCATTTCGCCTGACTGAGGAAATACATGGCAATCACTAAGCGTTGCTTCATGCCTAAGGAATACTTGCGAATGGGAAGACTGATATAGTCAGACATTTCCCAATAGGCAATTTCATCCCTCAAGTTCAGACCTGACTTCCAGATGTTTTTGATAAGACGAAGGTAGTCCATCCCACTTAAGTTTCCATCCAGCCATTCAATACTCTCATAATAAAATAAAGAAGGAGGGGTTGCAATATTTCCGCTACTTATAGAAATTAAATTGCTAATGGCGCGGAACAGTGTCGTCTTTCCAGAGCCATTTATAGCAAGAATACCATAAATCCTACCCTTTTCAAATGTAAAATCAACATCTTGTAAGATGACTTGTCGCGTTTTTAAGGTCACATGAGTAAGCTGCAACATATCTAGCCCTCCTTTTTGGATTAATAGCCTCCGCTGTAGTAGTTTAGTACCTCATAACAATCGTAATTCCAACCAGAACCAATTTTATATTCAGAATAGCTGTCATAACGATACCATAACAGGGGATTAATATAGTTATGTCTCTAGCAATTCACACTAGACTTATAGTAGGTATTCCGACCATACCGATAAGTTTTAAGAACTCTCACAGCAGATACACTGGACTAAAAAAGACCAATAGATCATAAACTAAGTAATTAAACGTTTTTTGCTAATTTTTAATGGTTTTATATCATCAATATTGAAGACGCTTTCATTATATCGTTTTTATCATTATTATGCAACAGATTTTTAGTTTATTTTACCAATATATAGTATTTATCCTTTCTATCGAACGCTTTCGATTTTCCAACTATTCCAACCTTTAAAGCGTATAGCTCCTTGCTGGTCAGTTCGATATACTTTGCTATTGATACCTTCCAGTCGGGTCAAGATTTCCTGATGGGGAAGTTTCGTTCGATTGTTCTTTCCAACTGAAATAAGAATCACCTCTGGTTTGAGCTGTTCTAAAAAGGCTGAACTTGATGATTTTTTAGAGCCATGTTGGCTCGCTTTCAAAACATCCACTTCTAGGTCAGGATATTGCTTCAGCATGTCCTTCTCTCCTTTCTCCTCCAAATTTCCTGTGAAGAGAAAGTGCTTATCCAAGAGTTTTCCATACAAAACCAGGGAATCTTCATGATCTCCATCTCCAATTTTCCTTGGAGATAGGACTTCTAACTGACTTCCAAAAATTGGAAGGTTCTCTCCCACTGACACACTACGCACCTTGGTTTGAGTTGCCTGTAGTTCTGCAACAAATTCCTTCTGTTTCAAACTACCTTTGGACACTAAAATTTCGCCTACATGGAAAGCCTTGGTCACCTCCAACAAATCTCCAACATGTTCCTTGTCCGTATTTGTCAAAATCAGCTGATCAATCTTGGCCACTCCTCGACTTTTAAGATAGGGTATCAAGCTTCTCTGGGCATTGCTGATCGTCGCCTTTTCTTGCCATTTTTCGATTTTCTTATCAGATTCTGCCTTACCACCGACATCTATGAGAATGGTTTTCCCAGTTACATCCCGTAAGAAAATACTTTCTCCTTGCCCCACATCCAGCATGGTAATTTCATTTTCCAGTGGATGCTTGGTCAAGAAAAAGAGACCTGTAATCAATAAGCTCAACACCATTAGCCTTTTAATGTTTTTCCTCAAATCATAGACCAAAGCCAAAGAAATTAACAATAAAATTAAAAGCCATGCATTGGGTTGTCCAAAGACAAGCGGTCTACTTGCCACCTGTGATACCAAGCGAATCATTCCCTCTAACCATTCAAAAATAAAATTAAGCTGAATGACTGGATAGAGAAAGGAAAGGGCAAATAAGATAGACAAGAGCGGTAAGAAGACCAAGTCAAAAAGAAAGGAAAAGACAAAGGTCAAGAGGATGGACAATGGCTGAAATTCCGCAAAATAGAAGGATAGAATAGGCAATATGCCCAAGGAGATGACTAGACTTTCTCTAGCAACAGCCTTAAGCCCCTCCCCTTCTTTGCTGGTCATGGTCAAGATAAAAGCATAAGCGCAGGACAAGACTCCTCCTGCAGTCAGGAAAAAGTTGGGCATGACCATAAAGAGAACAAGAACCGTTAAGGCAAAATTATCCAATCCCTTAACCCCATGCTGAGCCAGTAGCTTCTGCAAGAGACTGCGAATAACCGATGCCGAAAATCCTGTCAGACCTGCATAGATAAGAGAAAAGGGATAAGTCAACCATTTCAACTTTTCTTGGATCAAGCCCAATCGCAAGAGAAGTTTCTTAAATCCGTCTATGAAAAAACCTACCTGCATGCCTGATAAGGCAAAGAGGTGGATAATTCCTAAACTAGAATAAAGCTCATTCATCTCCTCAAAATCTGTGTCCAGATGCCCTAATAGAAGCCCCGTCATGTAATTGCGCATAGGGTCTGGAAAGTGTGTCTTAATCCAAACTACAGCCTTTCGACGTAAACTGGACAGGTTTTCACCTATATCCCAACTGCCAACCTTTTGAAGTGACTGAATTTTTTTGATATTGAGAGTCTGGTAAATTCCCTGAGTCTTCAGATAGGCTTGGTAGTCAAAGCCACCAAAATTTCTCTGCCCTTCTGGCTCCGAAAGCTTCCCTTCTAGTCCTATCTCATGAAGGTCGGTTAAAGCTTGAAATTGTTCTTTCTCCTCCTCGGATTGGAGTTTATAATAGACTTGAAAAATGCGTCCGTCAGCCTTTCCACGAAAGGACAGACTGTCACCATTGACCTTAATAGTGTCAGGCAAAATCCGTAGTCTTTCAACAGAATACGCCAAATGTTGACTCGCTTGACTCTGTTGCCAATTTTGAAACAGAAACCAGAAGGCAAAGATTCCACAAATCGCTAGAACTTTGCTAGCAGGTTTCCAAGGAAATTGGAAAAAAAGACAGATTAGCAGAAAAACGAAACCCAACAAAGCAAGATAGGATGCTGAGAAAATAGCGTAGTAAAGCCAAAGCAATAGAAAACTCAGATAGATTAGAGGAAGGGGGAAATTCTTAATCCACTGTAACATAGTCTTTTAACTTTTCTATCGTTTTAGCACCAATGCCAGAGACCTTCTTAAGTTCATCAACTGACTTGAATTTCCCATTCGTCTCACGATGATCGATAATATCCTGGGCTCGTTTTCCTCCCAAGCCTTTGACCTGCTTGAGTTCTTCCAGACTGGCCTTGTTGAGATTGATTTTCTTTTCCTTGCTCGTTGAAGAGGCCGTCCCAGAAGCAGTCTGTTGACTAGCTGATTCTTCTCCCTTAGTTGGAACATAAACCAGAGCCTCATCACTAATTTTCTGAGCTAGATTAAGCGACTTGCTGTCTGCTTGCTCTGTCAAGCCACCAGCCTTCTGAACAGCGTCATTGACTCTACTTCCTACAGGCAAATCATAAATTCCTGGTGCTTTAACAGCACCCTTCACATCTACTGTGATCAAATCTTGTTCAAGGGGTTCTTCCTTTTCTTCCTTCTTCACTTCCTTTTCGGATACCGAATCCTTGGAAACTGCTGCAACTTCTGCCTGTAAGTTCGTTTCCTTGACAGGTGTTGATGGAGCTGGCTTTAGCAGAAAAAATCCTCCTACAAACAAGCCCAGACCAGTACAGATGACAATGATTTTATACTCTTTGATTTTCTCGATAATTGCTTCCATATTTTCTCCTCTCTTAGATTATTCGTAAGAGGAAGAAAAAACAGTTGAAAATTTCTTTTCAACTGCTTATTTATTTGCAAAATAGTCTTCCTTGGTCAAGACATAATGAATTCTTGTCACGATTCGGCCTTCTTCATGCTGGTCCATACAAGCATATGGTTCTGCATGGGAAAAACGCATGCCTGATTTCTCCATGACCTTTCCTGACGCGGGATTAGCCTTATCGTGAAGGGCAATCAACTTATTCATCCCTATCTTCTCAAAAGCTAGCTCAATTACGGCACGATTGGCTTCTGTCGTTAATCCTTGATTCCAATACTTTTTATTGATAATGTAGCCAATAGCTGCCTTCTTAAGAACAGGATCAATCTTGTGCAAGTCAATGGTTCCAATAAACTGACCATTGCTTTTTAGTTCTATTCCCCAGCGTCCCAAGGGATTAGCCAAGTAGAACTGCGCAATGTTATTCTTGGTCTCTTCCAAGCTTTGATTTGTTGGAAAAGTGTAGCGCGTATTTTCTCTGTCCGATGCATACTCAAACATAGCTTCTGCATCATCCAAGGTTACAGGTCTGAGCAATAAACGCTCTGTCTCCACTATTGGATACTGAGCTAGTTTTAAAAAGATTGATTCCATATATTTCTCCCACTTGAAACGTTTCTAATCTAATATAAGGATATTAAATAAAATATGAACAAATCGATTAGGAAAGTCAAATTAATTTCTAAAAATGTTTTAGCAGTCACGACCTACTATTCTAACTTCAATCAACTATAGATTTAGCATTGAGATAACTTTAAGTACAAAAGAACTATCCTTCAGATAGAGGTTGAGGATCTAATTCTTCACTCTCTTCTTTTTTTACTGGAGCTGGTTCATAAGCTCGGATAATCTGAGCGACAACTGGATGGCGAACCACATCCTTAGCTGAAAAATGAACAAAGTCAATCTGGTGAATGTTCTTGAGTTTTTCTTGAGCATCAATCAAACCGGACTTGACATTACGTGGCAGGTCAATCTGACTGATATCTCCATTGACAATCATCTTAGAATTAAAACCTAAACGAGTCAAGAACATCTTCATCTGCATGATGGTCGTATTTTGCGCTTCATCGAGAATGACAAAGGCATCATCCAAGGTCCGTCCACGCATGTAGGCAAGGGGGGCAATCTCGATAATTTCACGCTCCATAAGACGAGTTGTTTGGTCTTTTCCCAGAATCTGATACAAGGCATCGTAAACAGGTCGAAGGTAAGGATCTACCTTCTCTTTAAGATCACCCGGAAGAAAACCTAGACTCTCTCCTGCTTCCACCGCTGGACGAGTTAGGATAATCCGCTTGACCTGACCACGTTTAAGAGCTGTCACTGCCAAGGTCACTGCAAGAAAGGTCTTCCCTGTCCCTGCAGGCCCAATTCCAAAGGTCACATCATGCTGCTTGACACTATCAACATAAAGCTTTTGACCTAAGGTTTTGACACGGATAGGCTTCCCTGTGTTGTCCTTGATAATTTCTTCTTCGTAAAGGGCGACAAACTTGTCGATTTCATCATTTTTAACCATGCTAATAGCCGTCACCACATCTGGCGTGCCAACAGTCATCCCACGATTGACCAAGACCATCAAGGCTTGAATAACCTGACGGGCTTCCTCACAGGCAGTCTCTCCTCCCAAAACCTGTACAATCTCCGTACGGGCATGAATCACCACATCAAGCTCTTCTTCCATCAAACGAAGATGGCGTTCATTGGAACCAAAAAGATGAAACAGGTCATCTGGATGACTCAGTTGAATATCAATTGAATGTTCCTTCAAATAAAGAACCTCTCTAATCCTTTTATTTCTTTTTATTATAGCAAAGGGATGGAGAAATTACTATCCCCAACCCCATCTAGTAGCCTTAATGTTCTAGATATTCTTGCCAAATTCGATCGAAGTCTCCCATATTAAAGGAAAAGCTAGCATGTTCCTCTAAAAAACGACTCACCTCATCAAAATCATCTGTGTGTTTTGGGAAAGATGACTCTTCAAAAGCTAGGTCTGCTAGGATAGCCTTGGGACTGTTACTTTTAGGATTGCGCTCGGTCATGAGCCAAGTGTAAAATGATTTTCTCATAAGTCACCCTAGATCAACTCTGTCCCAAACTGATCTTGCTTGATTTTACCAGCCTTCATAAGACCACCTAAAGCTTTTTTAAACTGACCTTTAGAAATGCCAAAGGTTGCCTTGATATCGTCTGGAGATGACTTATCATTTAAGGTCATGAAACCGCCATTGCTTTCCAAATAGGTCAAAATCATCTGTGCATCATTTTCCAACATTTCAAAGGAACGTGGTTTGAGAGAGAGGTTCAAGGTACGGTCCACTTCACGGAAACCAATGACACGCGCATCTAGAACTTGTCCCAAACGTGGCTCTGCGTAACGCTCGCTAGGATGGATAAAGCCAAGCATGTTATTTTCTGGCAGGTAAACAAAAGTTCCTGACAGCTTGAGACGGTATACAATGGCTGGCCAGTTTTGGTTCTGCATGTTGTTGTAGGCAGGACGAGCCAGACGTTGAAAGTCTTCTTGATAAGCCAAGAGTCCCCAGATACGGTCTTTCTTGTCCACTTCAAGACGGATGTAGAGTTGGTCGCCCTTCTTAGGCCAGAGTTCCTTAAGCTCAGGGAGAATATCGAGTGACACAACGATTTCCTTGTCAGGAAGGCCTGTATCCACAAAGACACCCAAGTCCTTACGAACTTCTGTGACACGGCCCCAACCAAATTGGTCCTGAGTGGCAGTCACTTCTAAGGTTGTCAGGCGGAGTTTTTGCTTCATATCCGTGTAGGCAAAACCTTTGACCGTATCCCCCACTGTATGTTGACCTTCTTCCTTAGCAAGAGCATAGGTTTGACCATCCTTTTGCACAAAGTAAAAACGGTCGTTTTCATCGATGATCAGTCCAACGATAAAACTTGCAAGATTTGTATTCATATTTCCTTCTTTCGAATAAAACTCAGCCAGCAATGCCAACTGAGTTTTTCTGTTTATTTTTAGACTTCCAAAAGTTCTTTCTCTTTGTTGGCAGTCATGTCGTCGATGTGTTTAACAGCATCGTCTGTTACTTTTTGAATATCTTTTTCAAGAGTCTTCAATTCGTCTTCAGTGATTTCTTTTGCTTTTTCTTGTTTCTTAGCTTCATCCATAGCATCACGACGGATATTGCGGACAGCCACTTTAGCATTTTCGCCGACCTTCTTCACTTCTTTAGCAAGGTCACGACGAGTTTCTTCTGTGAGAGCAGGGATAACCAAACGAATAACAGAACCGTCGTTAGCTGGTGTGATACCAAGATCAGAAGCATTCAAGGCACGTTCGATGTCTTTCAATGAAGACTTGTCAAATGGTGTCACCAACAAAACACGCGCTTCTGGAATCGTAATTGAAGCGATTTGGTTAAGAGGAGTTTCTACTCCGTAGTATTCTACATGTACACGATCAAGCAAGCTTGCATTGGCACGACCAGCACGGATACCACCAAATTCACGAGCAAGTGATTGGTGAGACTGGGTCATTCTCTCTTTAGCTTTTTCAATAATTGCGTTAGCCATAATCTTTCTTATTCCTTTTCTTCGATATTATTTGAAACTGTTGTTCCGATATTTTCACCAAATACGACACGTTTGATGTTGCCTGGTTGGTTCATGTTGAAGACAACCAAGTCAATGTCGTTATCCATTGAGAGGGTTGAAGCTGTTGAGTCCATGATACGAAGACCTTTGTTAATAACATCACGGTGGGTCAATTCTTCAAACTTAACGGCTGTCTTGTCTTTCTTAGGATCGGCATTATAAACACCGTCGACACCATTTTTAGCCATAAGGATGGCATCTGCTTCGATTTCAGCCGCACGAAGGGCCGCTGTTGTATCGGTTGAGAAGTAAGGTGAACCAATTCCAGCACCAAAGATAACGATACGGCCTTTTTCAAGGTGACGAAGGGCACGTCCACGGACATAAGGCTCTGCCACTTGTTGCATGGCAATAGCTGTTTGCACTCGCGTATCCACACCAACTTGTTGTAATGAATCTGCCATTACAAGAGCATTCATAACAGTCCCAAGCATTCCTGTGTAATCTGCCTGAACGCGGTCCATTCCTGCTTCTGCAGCAGGTTCTCCACGCCAGAGATTTCCTCCACCAATAACAAGGGCAATTTCGATACCTAAGCTATGAACTTCTTGAATCTCTTTTGCGATTGTTTGAACTGTTTGGATATCAATCCCTACGCCTCGTTCACCGGCAAGGGCTTCACCTGATAACTTGATTAAAATACGTTTATACTTGGGATTCGCCATTTTCACTCTCCTTTTTTTATCCTACCTATTTTATCACAATTTCTAAGATTTTTATAGTATCATGAGCAATTCTTTCAAAAAAATTAGACTGTTAAAAATTCCTCTAAATCACTGAGGGCACGCTCAGCAATTTTTTCATAACGAGCCTTCTTATCACGGATACGCTCGCCTTCCAACTCCTTGATGATTCCAAAGTTGACATTCATTGGTTGGAAATGTTTGCTGTCGGCATGGGTGATGTAATGAGCTAAGCTTCCAATCGCTGTCGTCTCTGGGAAGATAGCCTCGCTTTCTCCCTTGAAAAGACGAGCTGCGTTAATTCCCGCAACTAATCCTGACGCTGCTGACTCTACATAGCCTTCCACACCTGTCATCTGACCAGCAAAGAAGAGATTTGGTTGTTTCTTAGAACGGTAAGTCTGCTCAAGAAGATTTGGTGAATCCATGTAAGAATTGCGATGCATAACACCATAACGGACAAACTCGGCATTTTCAAGACCTGGAATCATTTGGAAGACACGCTTTTGTTCTCCCCATTTGAGGTGGGTCTGGAAACCAACGATATTGTAGAGACTACCAGCCGCGTTGTCCTGACGAAGCTGAACAACCGCATACGGTGTTTTAAATTCTCCATCACGAGGGCCTGTGTAGTCGTCCGGATACTCAAGACCAACTGGTTTCATAGGACCGTAAAGCATAGTTTTAATCCCTCGTTTTGCCATGACTTCGATTGGCATACAACCTTCAAAGTACTTTTCTTTCTCAAAAGAATTAAGCGGTGCTTCTTCCGCATTGACCAGGGCTTCATGGAAATCCATAAACTCTTGCTTGGTCATTGGAGCATTGAGGTAGGCAGCTTCTCCCTTATCATAACGAGACTTGAGATA
This sequence comes from Streptococcus pseudopneumoniae, assembly GCF_001074975.1. Taxonomy (GTDB): domain Bacteria; phylum Bacillota; class Bacilli; order Lactobacillales; family Streptococcaceae; genus Streptococcus; species Streptococcus pseudopneumoniae_D. The sequence goes on from NZ_JUUO01000136.1 coordinate 48,471, forward strand.
GACCTTGCTCATATCTATAGTATTGACATCGATAATAGGCGCTGCCGCGTCGTAGAAATAGAAACCATCGCAGTCATTGAGAGCATGAATCTTTTCAGCTAGAGCATCGCTGGTCAAAGGACCAGTCGCCACAACTGTGATAACATCTGTTGGTAATTCTGTAATTTCATCACGAACCACTTCAATCAAGGGATGGTTGGCAACTTTTTCGGTCACCATTTGGGAGAAACCATCACGGTCCACCGCAAGGGCACCGCCTGCAGGAACTCGTGTAGCCTCAGCAGATTCCAAGATGACAGAACCCAAGCGACGCATTTCTTCCTTGAGGAGGCCAACAGCATTTGTCAAGGCATCCCCACGAAGAGAATTGGAACAAACCAACTCAGCAAAATTGTCTGTTTTGTGCTGGGGTGTTGACTTGACACCACGCATTTCATAAAGTTTAACTGGAATACCACGCTCTGCGATTTGGTAGGCTGCTTCAGAACCTGCCAAACCAGCACCGATAACATTGATATAAGATTGAGACACGACACTAATACCTCTTTGGGTGGAACCTAAGTTCATATCAAAACAAGGCACTGGCTTGTTTAACACCCACAAATCTTTCTATTTTTTTCTTTTACTAGTATAACAAAAAAAGGGAAGAAGGCAAACTTCCCTGTTTAGTCATTTTCTTCCCAGTCGTGGTAGGCAGCGTAGAGCTGACTTTTATTCCACTGATAAATCTTTGCGACTTCCTTAATGGCTTGATTTTTCTTCATACCTTGCTGTATGCGGGCTTGGATTTCTAAGAACAAGTCTTCCTCGTCTTTTTCCTCCACATCCTGACTGGCACCTTCCACGATGAGAAGGCATTCACCCTTAAGTGGCGTTTCAGCGATACTTTCCAGCAATTCAGAAATGGTACCTCTTTGGTATTCTTCATAGATTTTGGTCAATTCCCTGACCAAAACGACCGAGCGGTCACCGTAGATTTCTAGCATATTTTCTAACGTATCTGACACACGATGGGGAGATTCATAGAAAATCTGAGTTTCAGGATAATCTTTTTTTGAGTCGAAAAATTGCTTTTGCTGGCCTGATTTTCTGGGTAAAAAGCCGTAAAAGATATGTGGCTGTGGCGCTAAACCACTGGCAATCAAGGCAGAAATTCCTGCAGAGGCACCTGGAACAGTCACAACCGCAATTTCTTCCTCAATGGCTGCCTTAACCAAATCATGACCAGGGTCTGAGATGCTAGGCAGACCCGCATCAGAAACCTGAGCAATACTTTGTCCTGCTTTCAGGAAACTAATCAAATCAGGAATCTTTTCCTTGGCATTGTGCTCATGAAAACTGATTTGCTTGGTAGTAATGTCAAAATGCTTGAGCAATAGACCTGTATTGCGCGTATCCTCAGCAGCAATCCAATCCACTTCTTTCAAGGTCTGGATAGCTCGAAAGGTCATATCATCTAAATTACCAATCGGCGTCGCCACTAGGTAAAGCTTGCCATAGGGAGACTGCCCCTTAAAACTTTTTTGAATCTGCATGCCTACTCCCTATATAACAACTCATCACAGAACATACATTCCTCGTCCTGCTCTCGACGTTGTCCATAAAAATCATTACAAACGTGAAATCCATCACGGTAAATGCGACGGACACTTTCGCGAACATGCTTGGCCTTGACAGGAGCGTCTGCTTCCACCTCACCCAAGCGTTCGCGCAACTTACTATTTTCCAAGCGAAGAGCTGTATTTTCTTCTACCAGGCTCTTGAGATTTTTCTTAATGGCTTCCACATCGGCCAAGGTCACCAATAACTGTTGGGAAAAATCATCCAGCGCGTCAAATAATTCTTTTTTGTCCATAAAACAGCCCTTTCCTTTCTTTATCGTTCATTTTTGAATTTATATTTCTTTCAAGACCAGATATTCCATGGCATTTTGAAAGCTGACATTAGTCTGCCACATTTTCCTAGCTTCTAGCAAATCTTGTAAAATCACTCTTACTCTTGCTTGTAGGATATCTTGTCCACAGAGGACTTCAAGAATCCGTAAAACCTGATCCTGTTTTTCCTTGTCATCCGCCAAGTTGGCTAATTTAGCAACCTGCAGATAACTTTCTTTTTTCTTAGCTACTAACCACGTCAGCAGGCGTTCACTTTCATCAACCAAGGTCCAAAAGCTTGCCTGATTGGCTAACTTTTCTGCTTCAGCTCGCGATTGAGCAAACTGGGCTAAAAGAGTCGCTTTTTTCTTAACCAATCCCATTTGTTCTAAGAGCAAGATGAGCTTTTCTTCTTGCTTTTTAAAATGGAAAATCTGGGTTCGACTACGGATGGTCGGTAAAATCTTTTCCTCATCACTGGTCAAGAAGAAAATGTAAACCTCACTCTGGGGTTCTTCAATGACCTTGAGCAGAGAATTAGCTGCGTTGGGATGCATCTTTTCCGCTTGCTCAATAATAAAGACCTGTTGCTGGCTTTCAATCCCTGCTTGAGAAAACTGCCCCACCAATTCTCGAATCCGTTCTGTCTTGATGACCTGATTGACCGGCTTAATCAAAGTAACATCGGGAAATTCTCCCTGTTCAATCAGCTTACAATTTCGGCATTTCTCACATGGCAACACGCCTACTTTATCCGTACAAAAGAGGCTCTTAGCCAAAAATTGCGCCATTTCCAAGCTTCCAAAGAAACCTGAAAAGAGATAGGCGTGATTGAGCTGATTTTGTTCTAGGATACGGACAAAGCGGTCAAACTGAGCTGGCTGCCAAGCCTTTAGTTGATCTTGTTTCATCTTGTCAAGCCCATTCTGTCAAACAAGACAGCCTTGGTAGTTTCCACAACCTGCTCCAAAGGGCGACTAGCATCAATCTTGACAATACGATTGCCTTCTTTGTCCAGAAGAGAAAGGTAGCCTTGACGAACTTTTTTATGCAAGTCCAACCCTTCCAAGTCCAAACGATTGACCTCACGATTGCTATTCGCAGCTATGCGAGCCAGCCCTTCTTCCACCTCGATATCAAAATAAAGAGTCAAATCAGGTTTCAGTCCATCTGTCGCAAACTCATTAAGCCAATCAATCGCTTCTATATCTAAACCACGCCCAAAGCCCTGATAGGCAACTGAACTGTCAATAAAGCGGTCCATAATAACCAGTTTTCCAGCTGCAAGCGCTGGAAGAACTTTTTCAACCAAGTGCTGCCTGCGACTGGCGATATAGAGAAGGAGCTCTGTCTTCGCATCCATCTGAGTATGACTTGGATCCAAAATTACTTCCCGAATCTTCTCCCCAATCAAGACTCCGCCTGGCTCACGGGTTGTCAGCACTTCTACCCCTTTTTCCTCTAAAATTGGGAGCAAGGCCTCTAAAACACTGGTCTTTCCTGCTCCCTCTGGTCCCTCAAGAGAGACTAAAAATCCTTTTGACATGTCTAACTCATTTCTTTTTTCACTACTTCTATTCTATCAAAAAAATAGGTGTTTGTGACAATCTTTTTGTCTTCTCATTTCATACTCAATGAAAATCAAAGAGCAAACTAGGAAACTAGCCGCAGGCTGTACTTGAGTACGG
>NZ_JUUO01000137.1 GCF_001074975.1 Streptococcus pseudopneumoniae
ACATCTGGAACAACTGGTTGACCTGGTTTGGTTGGATCATTTGGATCATTTGGATACTTCACTCCTGGTGTTGGTGGGAAGTTTGGATCATCAGATTTCGGAACCAAGCTGCCAAGCGGTCTGTAAGTAACAGTTTCTTCAAGATTTTCTTGAGTAACTGTCTTAGACGCAACACTTCCTTTATCAGCGTAGTAACCTGTCAATCCTGGTGTTGGAACTGCACCATAGTTAGCCTTATTAGCTACCCATGATTCATCAGGGTTAAGAACTGTACCTGTCACCTTATCAAGTTTTAAGGTACGTGTCCATTGTGCATTTTGAACATTGTCAGCTGGGGCAGTTGCCTTACCGTCTGATACCACATAATGAACAGTTGACGTTACATCTTTCTTCCATTGATTTTCCGCAGGGTATGTAGGACTGTTTGGATCATTTGGATTGATTGGATCTGTTGGGTTATGTGGATCGTTTGGTCCAACTGGAGTTTCACCATGTTTCAAGGTAACTACGAATTCTTGATCAACTGACTCATCCTTGTCATAAGTAGCTCCTACTGTGAATCCATCACTTACAAGAACGTAACCACGATCTT
>NZ_JUUO01000138.1 GCF_001074975.1 Streptococcus pseudopneumoniae
AAAATCTATTGAATATGCCATAAGAAGATTATACCACATTGTGTACTATTTTTGGTTCATTTTGCTATATTTGTAATACTCTTCGAAAATCTCTTTAAACCACGTCAGCTTCGCCTTGCCGTACTCAAGTACTGCCTACGGCTAGCTTCCTAGTTTGCTCTTTGATTTTCATTGAGTATAAGTTATCACCATAAAGGTTAATAATAGAACGAATAAGGCCAAACTCACCAATAAAGTGAGAACCTTGACCAAGGTGTTACTTTGCCAATAGCTTGGTTTACCAATATTACTTGTCGCATCCATAGAAAATAATTGATTTTGTCTAGGTTGTATGGTCACCAGTACAATTAAAGCGAGAGATAGGACGATAGCTAAAACAATCAGTATGTCAATCATAGGCCTACCTCAAAATTCCTAGCAAAGTAAAGAGCAAACCAATCAGAATCATCAAACCCAATAAGAGTGAAAAAGTTTTACTAATCTTTTCCCCTCGCGTTTCTTTTTCCTTCTTGATAGGTTTTTGTTTCAACTCTTCCATGCGACCTTCAACGTCTTTGTAAAATAAATCTTCATCTGACATATTAGCCTCCTAAAACAGTTTGCATGGTTTCCTGATATCTCACCAAATCAACATAATTTGCATGTTGGCCTTGTTTGCCAAGTGCCTGACGCATTTGTTCAACATCTGAAAGAGCCAGTTTAATGGTCTCAATCAAAGCAGAAGCTTCACTACTTTCAAATAGATAATCTGGAGCGATATAAAGTCTATTGTGCACTGTCTGATTAAATCCAAGAATCAAGAGATTGTGCTCAAAGGCCTGACGCACCGCCTGCAATAACTCATTGCTATGGTTTATATCCAAATAAATATCCGACAATTGATAGAGCTCCTGAATCTTCTGTGGACTAGCGTTCTGGTAAAGTACCACATTAGGATAGCGAAGCATATCTAAGAGCTTAGAAGACATCTCTGTCACTGCCGCGATTCGGAAAGTAACACTTGGCAAACTTTCCACCAATTTTTCGACTTGCTCTAGTTGATCCGAATTGGTCACTATCAGGGCATCAGGCCGAACAAAATTATCACGCTTAAAGTGATAATGATATCCTAGATGACTAAACTTATGATGGAATTTCTCATCCGTCAATTGCAGAGCGCGTTCATAAGTCGCATAATCTGGAATGATAATGGTCTTAGCTCGAAGCTGATCATTCTCCAAAATCAGTTGCATATTTCCTGGAATATCATCATGTACTGGTTCTTGCCAAACCAGGATATCCTGACCTGATTTTTCTGGAAAATGGAAGGAAGTCAAAAACGAAGTAGATAGGCTATTAAAGAGAATGTGGTCAAGATTCAAATTCAAACCTTGTAAGAAGTCTATGATAAAGGCTACTCGACCAGAAAAATGGCGCAAGCCTTGCCCTTCCAAGGTCAAAAGAATATCACCTGTGACATGGTTTTCCAAAACAACTTCCTTGCGATCTACGTCCCGATAGGAAGTCATGATAGCTTGACCAGAAGCATCAAAGGTGGTCTTAGCAAAGCAAGCTCCAAAACGATTGTAGTGATCTACTTGAAAGATCCGACCTGCTGGTGTTTTCCATTCGACTTTTTTTACCAAGCGAGCCTGTAATCCATCTGCAAAATGAATCACTGCTCGTTCTTGATTAAGGTCATTGATAGTCCCAAATTGATTATTTCCAGCAATCTCCCAAAAGTCTGGTACAGGAACTTGATTAAAATATAAGGGTTTACCACTGTCATAACCCAAATAATAGGTGAAGGGAGAGACAACTCCATCTGGTAAAAATCCATCTGGCTCAATAACCACAGCCAAATCAGACAGGCCTGCTTCAGTCAGACTATAGTGCAAATCTTGGCTTTCTTGATTGTATACATCAAATAACTGAATCATCCACTACCTCCTTGATTGTTTTTTCCCATTTATTCAAAATCTCTTGAGTCAAGAATTTCTCAGCTATCTGGTAGGACTTTTCTCTCATGCCTTCCAAACGATTTTCCAAATACAGTTGGCAAATCTTTTCTGCGTAAGCTTTCTTGATTTCATCTTCGACATGATCAGATGAGCACGGAATCAAGTAGCCATTTTCGCCATCTTCGATGAAGGTTTGATTTCCATAGGGAACATCAAAACCAATCAATGGTAAACCTGAGCCAATTGCTTCCATGAGTGTTAAACCAAAGCCTTCGCTTGTAGAAGCAGTTAGATAAACTTCATACTGTGAATAGATTTGGGAAAGTTCGGCATGGCCCTTGAGTTTAATATACTCTTCTGCCTGACCTGCAGTGATAATCTCACGAAGACGTCCTTCTTCGCCACCACTACCGTAGATATCAAAGGTTAATTCTGACAATTCCTTATGAGCCTCAATAACAGCCTTCACGAGCCAATCAATGTGTTTTTCTTTGGCAAGACGTGAAGCCGTAATCAATGAAAATGGTTTGCGCCCTTGACTTGACTCAGTCAAGGAATCAATACTACCTACAGGAATGGTAACAATCTTTGGTTGGTGCTGGGTGTATTTAGTAAATTGGTCATGCAACACTTCATTTTGTCTGTCAGTTGATACGATAAAGAAGTCAACCTTATCTGCATTAGTAAATTGGTAGTCATAATAGTTGTTCCAAAGGATATAATCCTCATTGGTCGCATTTTCACTATAATGCTCCGCATGAACAACTACCGCTAGATGCGCCGCTTGTGCTTCCTCAAAAACAACCTGCCCAATGCCTGTCTCACGATCTAAAATCACTAGATCTGATTTGCTTAACTGAAGAGTCTGCAAGAAGTAACGGATCAAGGCCGGCTTCCCGTATAAGATTCGGTCCTTAAAACGGTAGACTTCCTCGCTCCCTTGATTCATGAACATCTCATAAGTCGGAGTCCCATCTTCATTGTAGAAGGTTCTTTGGTAGAGTGTCGCTACATTGTCTTTAGGAGCAAAATATTCTGTGCAATAACGTGTGTAAGAGAAGTAATCTTTGCGAACCAAATTACCGGCATATACATACTCTACGTATTGGACTAAATCTTTTTCCTCATCTACTAGATAACAAGTGATAAACTTGTCTTCATCTGAGAAGAAGATTCGTTCAATTTTCCCATTTCTTTCACGAAGGCTCTCTACGCCTTCGAAATAAACTAACACATCATCTACCGTCACGCTGGTCGGTGCAATGTTGATATCTGTAAAATAATTATATAACCAAATAACTTCTTCATCCTTAAAACCAATGTTAGCTGTCAAATGCTGAATATTATCGGCTAAAATCATATCTGTAAAGATAAACTTCGACGGCAGATTCAGGCTGCGAAAAATACCCGCACGATAAGCTTGGGCATATTCAACACCACTGCTGGCCCAACCAATTCCTAAATTTATATTGTAAATTGTCATATTATCCCCTTTTTATGGAAAATGAGTGACTATTTCGCCCTTAGGTCCCATCTGTACCAAGCCCATCAAGATATTCCGTACCATATCTGAACGAATCTGCTCTTTCATAGTTTCAAATCCCATATAGGCTTCTCGGTAATATTCTACGATAGGATTCGTTTGACTGGCTGTTTGCCCGCCAATTGCCATCATCAACTGTTGCAGGTAGTCCACCTGTTCCACCCAGTTATCATCAATGGCTTTAAGCATGGAAATTCTCAAAAAATGGTCATATAAATCATGAGGTTCTAACAAGGTCTTCTTATCATTTAACTCATTGTTGATGATCTGAATCAAGAAATTTCTCAACTCTTGTTCATCTTCAATGACTAGATCAAGAGGTAATTCCCTGATATTAAAACTGATATTTGTGACAAGATAGTGGAATAATTCTTCTCTAGTTTTTATATTTTCAGATAAAATAGTTTCAATATACTCGTCAATCATCTCAGATAATACATCTCGAAGATCCCTCTCACCATTTATTAAACGATTTCTTTCCTTATAGATGAGATCACGTTGGATATTCATACTCTCAGCATATTCGAGTGTTCGTCGTCTATTTGCACGACTAGCACTATCACTTGCATTTTGAGCTTTCTCAACCAGTCTATGATATTTTCTCCCCTCAAGAACTTGTGGTTGAGTAATATCTGCAACACTGTACTCCTTGTACATCCTGTGAACCCAGGATGGACCGAACTTCTTAATAACATCATCTTCTAATGATACAAAAAACTTCGACAGACCTGGATCTCCTTGTCTACCCGAGCGTCCTCTGATTTGTAGATCGATTCGCTGGCTTTCCATTCGTTCTGTACCGATGACTACTAGGCCACCAAGTTCTGCAACACCAGGTCCAAGTTTAATGTCTGTTCCTCGTCCTGCCATGGAAGTCGCAACAGTCACAGCCCCCATCTGACCTGATTCTGAGACAATTTGAGCCTCACGCGCAGCATTATTGGCATTCAAGACGTTATGGGCGATTCCTTCTCGCAAAAGTAGGGACGAATAGAGATGTGACATCTCAACAGACCCGACAAAGACTAGCAGCGGGTTTCCTTTGAAATGGTATTCCTTAATACATTCAAGTGAGGCATAAACCTTTTCTGGTAGTGTTACATAAAGATTGTCTGGATAGTCTTTTCTGAGCAAGGGACGGTTGGTCGGGATTCGGATAACAGACATATTATAGGTTTCTAAAAATTCCTTTTCTGCAACCTTCCCAGTCCCAGTCATTCCTGATATCTTATTAAACATTTTGAAAAGACTTTGATAGGTGATAGATGCCATTGCCCGTGTTTCAGGAGAGAGTTTCACATGCTCTTTGGTTTCGATGGCCTGATGGAGACCACCTTGTAACTTGGTCATTTCCATCAAACGACCAGTTCCTTTGTCTAGGAGAACCATCTCATCATCCCGAATGATATACTCCTTATCTCTCGTAAACAACTTATGCGCTCTCAAAGAATAGACTAAATGTCGCACGTAAGTTGCGTATTCTTCCTTATATAAATTATCAATTCCTAGGAATCTTTCAGCAGTTTTAGCACCTTTTGTAGTCAACCATATCTCTTCTTTTTCTTCTTTAAAGATATAGTCTTCATTTTCAACCATAGTCGTTACTAAAGTATCGATGATGCTATAGTAGTTGGACTGAACACGAGGAGAACCCGCAATAATGAGCGGTGTTTGCGCACTATCTAGTAAAATATCATCAATTTCATCAATGATTACATAGTCAAATGGACGCAAAAACTTTTCTTTACTACTGGAAGCTAGATTATCACTTAGATAATCAAAACCTAGACCACTATTGGTCAAATAGATAATATCTGAGTTATAGATTTCTTTTTTTTCTTCAGTTGTTAATTCTTCTTTAGGATCATCAGTGAAAGGCAGACCTAGACTTAAACCCAAGAAACGATAGACCGGCCCCATTTCCTCAGCGTCTCGCTTAGCTAGGTATTCATTGGTCGTAATCAACATGGCACCTTTACCAGTGAGGGCATTGAGATAAAGTGGCATAGTTGCAGTCAAAGTCTTTCCTTCACCAGTATTCATCTCGGCAACGTTTCCTTGGTGAATGACAATGCCTCCCATAACCTGAACATCATAGGGAAACATCCCTAGAATTCGCTTATCGGCTTCACGTACAACTGCAAAAGCTTCAACAAGTAAGTCATCCAGGCTTTCCCCTTCTGCTAAACGTTTACGAAACTCTACCGTTTTTGCTGCCAAGGCTTCATCGCTAAGAGCTGCCATATCGTCTTTGAGACTATTGATCTTTTTTAAAGTAGCTCTTACTTTTCTGAGTTTTCTATTTTGATACAAACTATTAAACACGATCATACTCCTTAATTGAGAAAGAATAAAAATCGAGTGACTCAAACCCAGCAGCAATGAGAGAAACTCTATAAGTATAAGTATCCTCAGGATAAACGAAAGAAAAAGATAGGGTTCTCTCAACCTTTTCTTCTAGCACTTCTTCGTAACGGTCCAAGAAAACTAGTTTGATGTAAATGCTATTTTCAGGATAACAAGTCATATTCATGGTGAATTGATAGCGATGATTTCTTTTTAAGAGAGGTAGGCTGGGCTGGCTTCTACTACCTTGATAATTCAAGCTTGAAAGCCATGATTTGAGAACTTCTCCTGGAGCTAGTAGTGGATTTGAAAGACTGATATGGCCATCTTCCCAAAACTGAACTCGAGTCCCATACAGGTAAGTTGCTCCCATATCCCCCCAGAGTATGTCTTCTCTTTGATTTATAATCATGTCTCACCTCTTCCAAATTCTGCTTGTAATATCATGTTATAAAAATGGATAAACCAGGTAACGTTGGTTCCTGTATCATCATTGTGTCGACCTGCTGTTCCTTTTGACAAAATCTTCGCTCCAGTTTGACAGAGCGTAGTGACTAGCTGGTCATAGGCATGACTATCCATATCTTCATCCTTCATGTAAGAAAGACCAAACGTCGTTTGAGAAAAATCTGCTTGTTTGAAAGCAGTCCAAAAACGGTTATCCAGCTCATCCATATGGGCTGGACTGTTTCCTCCAGTTTGATGATGAAGTACGTCAAATCCCGTGGGAAAGACACCTGGCGCTTCCAATCTACCACGTCTTGCGATTGTTCCTAAATTTGCTAAGGGTTTACCTACAACGATTCCTTTAGGCTCAAAGAATGAACCATAGTAAAGAGCGGGAAAGGTTCCCATTGATAAACCTGATAAAATCAAATCTTTTTTATCAAAACCCAAGTATTCCTGATAGTGTCGAATGGTTTGCTTAATCTTTTCTTCTAGTTCCTCACTACCTAGGTAAAAAGCTCCTCCTTCTAATCGAGGATCAGAGAACAAGATAAAAGGGCACTTGAAATTTTGCATCATTCTGTATCCTTCAAATCCCTCAGCGGGTCGAAATCCTGAAAAGTAGACAGCCAATGGTGGTTTAAAATCTCCAGGATGGAAGAAATAGTTAATCTCATCACGCTTGTTATCATGTAAGATATTACCACCGAGAACAAATTTTCCAAAGTACTTCCGACTCCAACGTTGGTGTAGACTTCCCAGTTTTAGGATTCCCAAACCACGAGCCTCGATAGACATACAGAGGTAGGAATTGTAATCCTGATCCATAATTAGAGCCGTTTTCAGGTCTTCTTCTGTAAAGATTAGGTCTTCAACTACTTCTGAAACTGAGCCTTCAGGCATTTTTCGAATCCGAAACTGAAATTCTACACCTTCACTTTTTTCATACTCTAGCCACAACTCAATTGGAAGTTTTGTTGAAGAAACAAAGTTGTATTTCCAATTAGCTACTGGAGAAAATTCTGAACCAAAATCCCCCTCCAAGAGTAGATACTCAAACCCTTGATAAGAAACAGCCCCTTTAAAACTTGGATGAACCTCTATTGTAGCTGGTTTCATCTTATCTCCGTACCCACCACCAAATAAGGAAGTGGATAAATCTTTTAAAAGCTTCTGTGGGTCTGAAAAGTCAACTGCTTGGGCACAGCGTTTTTTGATTAAATCCAAAATAAGGGGGTTGTTTGTTTGAAACTCTTGATTATAAAAAATTGTATAGGGCTCGATTATTTTAATGATTGGTAGTAGGTCAGCTAAGTAACAGCCATCTTCGATGAGGATGGCATTGAACTTGCGAATCTCATCCATTTTTACCGTTTCTTTAAGAGCCTTGGGAGAATTAGGATAAAAATAATACCATTCCATTCTTTTAGGGATCTCATAACGATGCTTCCAATTTTCTGTCCCTATCTGTAGGATTTTAAGATCCTTTGACATTTGTACTCTCCTCTATCCATTGATCTAGTTTTTCTACAAACTTTTGACCTGTATGTTCCTTGATTTTATCAATTGAGTAGATTAGAGACTGATTCCATTCTTTTAGGGTATCTAGATAATAATGGGCTGCTTTCTTAAATTCTGTGATAGTAGACAGAAGGTAGCCATTTTTCAAATGGTCGACATAAGCAGTCTCTACTTGATTCACCTGAGGAATTCCTGCACTAATCCCCGCTATTTGAGTATATAGGTGGGGTTGAGGATTTAAATCAACAATCAATCGAACATATTCTAAAGTCTTCATCATTTCCAATTCATCATTGATATTTAATAGACTATAACGGAATTTCTGCTGGGCATTTTCCTTCAAAGGATTTTCAGCTCCTTCATAGTCGACTGTTTTCTCAAAAGTATCTGCTGAGAATTTTTCATCTATGATTTCTTGGATTGCCTCTGCTACTCTCTGCATCTGGTCGTTATTGGCTGCAAAAGCACCAAAAATCACCTCAGTGTCTTTGGTCTCTGCAAGGAAGGATAAGATTTGGAAAAGACCTTCTTTGTCCACTTCTTCTTCAAAATTAAGTTGATAATAAATAATGGATTCCTTCTTTGTCTGACTTTCCCCCAATCTCAAACGAGTATCAAAGGGCGATAAATGTTTGAAAAGATGTTGTTTATCTGGGTACAAATTCTGTAGAAGCTCAAGGCTATCCTCCCTATCAACTAAAACCAAATCAACTTTAGTTATAGGTCCAAGTAAGTCTTTCATAGTCTCCTTTGGATTACGACCGATGAAAAGACTCAAGATTTTCGGGTTTACTTCAGGCAAACAGTCTAAAACAAAATCATTATGACGAGAGTCAGATGGGACAATAAACCAATCACTACTCTCTTTAATCTTCTCAATTCGTTTTTCAAAAAATTCAGCAACCAACTGCCCCATATCACTATAATAGAGAGAGTTGAAACGATAGCCAAAAATAGGATTAATCTCTACCCTACCATCCTCTTGTAAATACTCTCTGAACTGCCAAATTCCCTCAGTATTTAGATAGTCTTGGCAAGATGGATGATTGTCCTGATAATAAATAACACTTGAAACCAAGCCACGGTCATCCATAATATAGTGTTTGGTCATGTGACCTTGAGTATCAAAATACTGAATATCACTAATAAAACCTTCTACACCATGCTCAATCTGGGCATAGCGTTTCCCATCTTTGTGGATAACAATAGCGAAAGGACTGTACATAAATTCACAGTCCTTATCCCACTCAATATCTCTGATATTCAGTACTTGTGGAGAAATATCCGTAATATCTTGCATTTCATCAAAAATAGAATATACTTCAGCCTCTAACACACTATGACGATGTAAGAAATAGCGAAGATGTGGTTGATAGGCTAAAACCAAAAGGCTTGACGGCAGTTCTTGTCTATCTAACAGACGAATCTGATTGAAGGTATCGTCAAACTCCAACTTAAAAGAAGACCGATACCAAGGGATGATATCTGCATGCCACTGACGATGACTACCATACCAAGCTGGAATAAAATAATACATAACTCTCTCCTAAATCAGTGGTTTATAAGTTTCGTTTAATTTCAGTGCTTTGATTTCATCTTTAATGTTAAAGATCATACCACTTAGAATCATAAACAAACCTGGAATCATACTCACTCTTAATAATTGTTCATCAACTAAAACAAACAACATTGGTAGACCAGCAAATAAAACATTAAAGATACCACCTACAATAGCAAACTTGAAGACTAGATTATTGATAAAATTACTGGTATCCACACCTGGATAAACGCCATAAATGTACTCGCCAGAGTTTTTCATCCGTTCTGCCACTCGTTCCCCACTAATATTGACAAAAGCAAAGGCAATACTAAATATAAACAAGGTCGCTATATAGGTATAAATCCACAAGGGTTTCCCCGTTGCATATTGGGAACTTATGTGTTGATAAACTGAGTTACCTGGATCAACTAATTGTAGCAAAAGAAATAGATAAGTTGGTAAGCTAATTAAACTCATCACATACATGAAAGGCATCCCACCTGCAGGATTCAGCATTATTTCAAAATAAGAATAACGCTTAAAGCGAGATTGAAGACCAATTTTATTAACCGGAATACGATAACGAGCACGATAAAAAATTGCGATAAGATAGGTAAAAACAATTCCCATTATCCCTAGTGTTGCAATAATCCACATAGAAACTCCGAGTTTTTGTATTGATTCCATGATATCTTGAGGAAGATAGAGAATCATACTAGTCAATAAGATCGCAAGATAGCCACCAATCCCCATAGTAGAGTTAATATCTGATAGCCAGATTAAAAAGAAAGTTCCTGCGATTAGTAAAAGTGTGTTGAGTACAAGCACCAAAAATGTATTATAGTTGTACTTAATCGGTAGATTTACCGCTAAGGCTAGCGATTGAATCAAGGCAATTATTAAGGTGAGAGACATCTTTCTCCTATCCTGAATCTCATCCGAACCAGAGGCAAGATTCAAACGCTTAGATAAGGAGAACATTTGCCATAAAATCATCGACGACATCCAAGGGGATAAACCGACTGACAAGATTGACAAGCTCCGTAGATTGCCACCTGTAATTGCGGTTGAAAAAGCTAAATAAGCCGTCGAACCCCCAAGAAAATCTCTGCTATTCAAATCGATAAAAGGAAGAGTTAATCGACTACCCAGAACATAAATAAAAATTAAGAAAAGAGTTACAAACCCTTTTTTTATAACTATGGATGAAAAATAATTTTTCATAATAATTCTTTCCATTCTATAAATAAACATCAAAAAGTTCAAAAATATACGCTTCTTTAGTTTACTTTATAATACATAAAAATCATGATACAGAACTACTCGTTTTTAGTATAAAATGTTATTTCCCTACATAATTCAATGTCATTATTATAACAAAAAAAGCAGAAAAAATCTGCTTATAAGATAATAAAAGTGAATATCGTTGTTTTTTCATCAAAGAATTTCTTGTTGTCTTAAGATAAATTTCAGAGTCTGATTGATCGTTTCCACACTTTTATTTGAAATCAATCGGATAATTTGAGATCCTCTACTTCAATCAGTCAAAATAAATAAACAATCATTTTTAACTCTTATTAATAGCACTGAATCAATCTCATAATCACCATTTTCTCATCACAAATTAATAGGAGGCTGGACTATGCAATACAGAACTACATTCTTTGGATAAATTCTTTGTTTAACTTCAGGGAAAGTTTATAATTCTCTAATTAATGATATGATCTAGTTTTAAAGACTCTATTTTATGTTTCAATTTTTGTCTCTCTTCCAAATATCCATGATTTGACAATTCTGTCAACATACGCCTCAAAACATAGTCATACATTTTATAAGTTTTCCCCATATCAATCCCATCTAAATGTCTAGTCTTCTCAATCCGTTCTTCTAGTGCTTCAATGTAGTCCAGATGAGACAAATCAAAATTACTTGTTAGGCCTGAATAATTGATACGATAGGAATAGATAACATGGTTACAAATAGATATTGTAGAAGCCTTCATGTATAATTTCCAAGTTATAAACTGATCTTCTGCATATTTCCCATAAGGAAAACGAATCCCCTCAAATAAACTACGCTTGTACAGTTTTCCCCAGACAGTTGAATACATAATAAATTGGAAGTCCGTAAGTTCATCCATTTGATTCATAGCAAAGCTTTTATCCACAAAAGTAACAGGTAAACTCGGTAAATTTTCTTTTGAATATAAGAGAAAATTTGGTTCATTAAATCTACAATAAGCTCCCACAACTAGATCTGAGTCTCCTAATAGTGCTGTTGCATATAATTTTTCTATAGCATTATCCATTAAAAAATCATCCGAATCTACAAAAGTAATATACTCCCCTTCTGAACGATCTAATCCATAATTTCTCGTATCTGAAATACCTCCATTTTCCTTTTCAAAATAGCGACATCGGTTATCATATTCCGCAAATTCTTGACAAATTATTCCAGAAGAATCGGTTGAACCATCATTTATCAGCAACACTTCTATTTCTCGATAAGACTGTTTTAAAATGCTTTCAATACACTGTCGTAAATACTGTTCTACATTATATACTGGAACAATCACACTAATCAATGGTCTCATAAATAAATTTTCCTAACTTTCTAACCTAATTTTCAATACTCAGAAAAAAGTTTAAAAACTCATACAATTATTACAATTTAAACGAGTTTCGAATAATTTCTTTGTATTCATTGTCTAACAGGATTATATATAATAAAGTATTATACACTTAACCCTTATAATTTTCACTACTAATTATATCATTTTTTATATCACTTAACTAATAATAAAAATGGCTCTCTACTATTTGCAGGGAGTAAATCCCTATAGATATATAGGGAAATGAAATAAAACTGGATAAATCACTGAAAAAGTAAAATCATACTAGCCTAAAATCAAAAAACATCTTATAATGGTAGTTATGAAACTTACAAACGAAGAAATACAAAAAAT
>NZ_JUUO01000139.1 GCF_001074975.1 Streptococcus pseudopneumoniae
GGCTGTCGCTGAGACTCCTCTAGTAAAGAAAAATCACCAAATCCCTCGTATCATCAACCAAAAGATTGCTCAAAAGTTGATTGAAAAAACTTCTATGACCGCCATTGCCCATCAGCTGGCCATTTCAACTTCAACTGTTATTCGCAAGCTCAATGATTTTCACTTTGAGCATGATTTTTCTCGTCTGCCAAAGACTATGTCCTGGGACGAATATGCCTTCACTAAGGGGAAGATGAGCTTTATTGCTCAAGATTTTGATAATCTCAATATCATCACTGTTCTTGAGGGAAGAACACAAGCTGTCATCCGAAATCACTTTCTTCGCTACGATAGAGCCGTTCGATGTCAGGTGAAAATGATTACTATGGATATGTTTAGTCCTTATTATGACTTGGCTAAACAGCTTTTTCCGAATGCTAAAATCGTTCTAGATCGTTTCCATATTGTACAACATCTAAGCCGTGCTATGAGTCGTGTGCGTGTCCAAATCATGCATCAGTTTGAACGAAAATCCCATGAATACAAGGCTATCAAGCGCTACTGGAAACTCATTCAACAAGATAGTCGGAAACTCAGCGATAAACGTTTTTATCGCCCTACTTTTCGCATGCACTTAACCAATAAAGAAATCTTAGATAAGCTTTTGAGCTATTCAGAAGACTTGAAACACCACTATAATCTCTATCAACTCTTGCTTTTTCACTTTCAACATAAGAAACCTGACAAATTTTTCGGACTCATCGAGGACAATCTGAAGCAGGTTCATCCTCTTTTTCAGACTGTCTTTAAAACATTTTTGAAAGATAAAGAGAAGATTGTCAATGCACTTCAGTTACCCTATTCCAACGCCAAATTAGAAGCGACCAATAATCTCATCAAACTTATCAAGCGCAATGCTTTTGGTTTTCGGAACTTTGAAAACTTCAAAAAACGGATTTTTATCGCTCTGAACATCAAAAAAGAAAGGACTAAATTTGTCCTTTCTCGAGATTAGCTTTTTTTCAACCCACTACAGTTGACAAAGAGCCGATTTTAGCACATCTGATATTATGCGTTTTTCTGATTTTAAATGCTTTTTGCGCAGCCACCTTTTATTGTGATTTTGATTCAGTTTCTGCAGACTTGGGATGGAGTTCTTGGTAACTTGGCGCCTTGAAAAGGTCAGTACTGGTTTTACCTTGTCTTTGGCTAAAGAGACTAGTTGATTGACTAGCTTTTTCTTGTTCAATCTTTTGCAGAATTGGTAAGGAATTGAGGTAAGAAATACTTTCAGTATCAACTGTTCCAAGATGATCTGCTTGGTAGAAACGTATCAAATCACCAGTTTGAATCTGGTCGCTGATTTTCAGTTGTTGGCTAGTTGCCTGACGAACGCTTTCCAGTTCAGTTTGAGCTTGTTCATAAAGATTGCTGATTTCAAAACCACTTTCAGTATAATAAGTTCGTCCGTCATAACTGGTGTATTTAGGTGTGACGAAGGAATTGGCAGTCCGAAAGGCCACGATTTCTTGATGATCTGGAGACAGAAGGTCTTGTCCTACTTGAAGGAAGGAACTGGACTCAATACCAAGGAGGTGTTCGAGAGTCGGTAAGATATCGATTTGTCCACCGTAGGTATTGATGATTTGCCCTTTTTCATAGCCAGGCATGACTATCATAAAAGGCACCCGTTGCAACATGGCATTGTCGTAATTCGACCAGTTCTCAGAAGTCTTGCCAATCAAGGGTGCTAGGTCAGGATTGCGAGAGTTGGAAATGCCATAATGGTCTCCGTAGATGACGATGATGGAATTTTCATAGAGGCCACTTTCTTTGAGATAGTCAAAGAAGGCCTTGATAGCACTGTCCAGATAGTTGGCTGTTTGGAAGTAGCCATTGATCGTTTCATCTTTGGTTTTGGCCAAGGGGAAACCAAGCTCATCGCCCGTCAGATTGCTAGCATAGGGATAGTGATTGGACACCGTGATATACTTGGCATAAAAAGGCTGCTGCAAGTGCTCTAGATATTGGATAGAATCTTTCATCATGATTTTATCATTTAAACCATATTGGAAAGAATTGCTACTGTCTTGCTTGGTGAAGTAGGAAGCATCAAAGAAGTATTGGTAGCCCCACTGCTTGTAAGTTGTATTTCGATTCCAGAAGGTCCCGATATTACCGTGAAAGACTGCACTTGATTGGTAGCCATTTTTTGATAGGATAAAAGGTGCTGCTTGCTGGGTATTGGTACCTCCATAGTTGACCATGAAAGAACCTTGGTCAAGTCCAAACAAACCGGTCTCCAGCATGGTTTCCGCATCTGAGGTTTTACCAGCCTTAACTTGGTTAAAGATATTCGAAAAGCCTAGGGTTGATTGCGAATGGTAGAGGGAATTTAGGAAGGGAGTGACTTCATGCTCAGTTCCATCTATGTTGAGTTTATAGTCAAGCAGGAATTGCTGGAAACTCTCCAAGTGGAGATAAATCACATTTTTCCCTTTGGCTAAACCAAAATAGTCTGGATTGGGCTTAGCAGAATGTTCTTGAATATAGTCTGTAATAGGTTGAAGGTCAGTCTCAGAAGCCTTAGCACGTTCTTTGTTGGCGCTGTAGGATTGGTTGGCACTATAACCTAAAAAGGCTGGCAAACTGAGGGCACGGACAATATAATAATTGGAAAATCCTCGCGATAGGAGATCGGGACGCTCAATTTCAGCCAAGAAAAGATTAGCAGAAAAGAGCAGGGCTGAGAGAGCAGTGATAGCAACACTGGAGCGGAATTTGAAAGGTCTTCTATCCAGTTGGATGCATTTTTTATAGAGAAGATAAGCCAACAGTGGGAAATCCATAAAATAGATGAAATCCCAAAGACGCAGTAACTCTAGTTCCGCAGTCCCAACAGATACCTTGCTGACCACTTTCATGGTATTAGCCGTGATAAAGTCACTAAATTCTCGATAGTAAAAGACATTGGAATAGAGCCAAATGAATAAAAGGCTATAGATAGCTATGCTAAGACTGTAAAAGACCTTGGTTGAGCGAGCATAGAGGGCTAGAGCCAGCAGGAGGAGTCCCAAAGGAAGGGGATTGAAAAAGGCGATAAAGGCAAGGTAATTTCCCTGCAGTTTGCCCAATTGAATATCTAAATTAAAGTCAACGATATAGGCTAATAAGGTTTTAACCCAATAGAGGATTAAAAGGGTTAGGACAAAACCCAGTCTGGTACCCATGGCTTTTTGGATTTTGTTAAAATTGATTCTCACACAATTACTTCCTAAGTTTTTATTAGTATTAGTATACCATTTTTTAAAACTAGAGTAAAAAAGCAAGGGTAGTTTCTTTTTTGAGAATTGTCATAAAATTTGCTATAATAGGGACTATGAATAAAATAAGAGTCAGCAAGCGGGTTGAAAAGAAGCTCGCTAAAGGGCTAGTTTTACTAGAAGCTAGCGATCTTGAGAATATCGATCTCAAGGATCAGGAAGTAGAAGTCCATAGTCAAGATGGAAACTTTATTGGGACTGCCTACCTTTCTCAGCAAAACAAGGGTTTGGGCTGGTTTGTTAGCACAGACAAGGTGACTTTCAATCAAGCTTTCTTTGAAACGCTGTTTAGAAAAGCCAAAGAAAAGAGAAAAGCCTACTATCAAGATGATTTAACAACTGCCTTTCGTCTCTTTAACCAAGAGGGAGATGGCTTTGGGGGTCTGACAGTGGATCTTTATGGTGATTATGCCGTCTTTTCTTGGTATAACTCTTATGTTTATCAGATTCGCAAGGTTATCTCGGAAGCCTTTAGACAGGTTTTTCCTGAGGTTTTAGGAGCCTATGAGAAGATTCGATTTAAGGGATTGGACTATGAATCTTCCCATGTTTTTGGTCAAGAAGCACCTGACTTTTTCACTGTTCTGGAAAATGGTGTCCTTTATCAAGTCTTCATGAATGATGGCTTGATGACAGGGATTTTTCTAGACCAGCATGAGGTTCGTGGGAGCTTGGTTGACGGCTTGGCCATGGGTAAATCCTTGCTCAACATGTTTTCCTATACAGCAGCCTTTTCAGTAGCTGCAGCCATGGGAGGAGCTAGCCAGACAACTTCTGTTGATTTAGCCAAACGTTCACGAGAATTATCTCAAGCGCATTTTCAGGCCAATGGAATCAGCACAGACGACCATCGTTTTATAGTCATGGATGTCTTTGAATATTTCAAGTATGCTAAGCGAAAAGGCTTGACCTATGATGTGATTGTCCTAGATCCGCCTAGCTTTGCTCGGAACAAAAAACAAACATTTTCTGTGGCCAAGGACTATCACAAGTTGATTTCCCAGAGTCTTGAGATTTTAAATGCGGGAGGAATTATCATTGCCAGTACCAATGCTGCCAATGTTTCCCGCCAGAAATTTACAGAACAAATTGATAAAGGCTTTGCAGGAAGAAGTTACCAGATTTTAAACAAATACGGTCTTCCAGCAGATTTCGCCTATAATAAAAAAGATGAAAGTAGTAATTACCTCAAGGTGATTAGTATGAAGGTTAGTAAATGAAATTAATCGTTTCAGTAATGCCAAGAAGTTTAGAGGAAGCTCAGGCTCTGGATGCCACGAGGTATCTGGATGCCGACATCATTGAATGGCGTGCCGACTATCTGCCTAAGGAAGCGATTTTGCAAGTAGCTCCAGCTATTTTTGAAAAATTCGCAGGCCGTGAGTTGGTTTTCACGATGAGAACTCGCTCTGAAGGGGGAGAAATCGACCTTTCTCCAGAAGAATATATCCATCTAATCAAGGAAGTAGCGCAACTCTATCAACCAGACTATATTGATTTTGAGTACTATAGCTACAAGGATGTTTTTGAGGAAATGCTGGATTTTCCGAATCTCATTTTGAGTTACCATAATTTCCAAGAAACACCTGAAAACATGATGGAAATCTTGTCAGAGTTGACGAGCTTAAATCCAAAACTTGTTAAGGTTGCGGTGATGGCTCACACGGAGCAGGATGTGCTAGACTTGATGAACTATACACGAGGTTTTAAAACCCTCAATCCTGAGCAGGAGTATGTGACCATTTCTATGGGCAAGGTGGGTAAGGTTTCTCGTATCACTGCGGATGTGACTGGTTCTAGCTGGTCTTTTGCTAGTCTAGATGAGGCCAGTGCCTCAGGTCAGATTTCTCTAGCCAACATGAAAAAAATTCGGGAGATTTTGGATGAAGCTTAATGGCTATACACGTTTAGCTGCCGTTGTTGCCAATCCTATTAAGCATTCTATTTCCCCCTTTATTCACAATAGGGCCTTTGAGGTGACAGCTACAAATGGTGCTTATGTGGCTTGGGAGATTGAAGTGGGTGACTTGGCAGAAACGGTTGCCAATATTCGTCGCTACCAGATGTTTGGAATTAACCTTTCTATGCCCTATAAGGAGCAAGTGATTCCTTATTTGGATGGACTGAGCGATGAAGCGCGCTTAATTGGTGCGGTCAATACGGTTGTCAATGAGAATGGCAATTTAATCGGATATAATACAGATGGCAAGGGATTTTTTAAGAGCTTGCCTTCTTTTACAATTTCAGGTAAGAAGATGACCCTGCTGGGTGCAGGTGGTGCGGCTAAATCCATTCTGGCACAAGCTATTTTGGATGGCGTCAGTCAGATTTCGCTCTTTGTTCGTTCAGTTTCTATGGAAAAAACAAGACCTTACCTGACCAAGTTACAGGAGCAGACAGGCTTTAAAGTGGACTTGTATGCTTTAGAAGATGTTCCTGAACTGCAAGCAAGGATTGCTGAGTCGGATTTACTTGTTAATGCCACCAGTGTAGGGATGGATGGTCAATCCTCTCCAGTTCCAGAAAGCATAGTCTTACCAGAAACTCTCTTAGTAGCAGATATCATTTACCAACCCTTTGAAACACCATTTTTGAAATGGGCTAGAAGTCAGGGCAATCCAGCGGTCAATGGTCTGGGAATGTTGCTCTATCAAGCTGCAGAAGCTTTTCAACTGTGGACAGGCAAGGAAATGCCAACAGAAGAAATTTGGCAGTCTTTAACAGAAAAATACCAATAAAGAAAGGGAGATTCTCCTATGAAAATCAGAATCGATATTCCGCATCATCCTTATGATATTCAGATTGAAAAAGGTTGTCTGGCTCAGGCTGGTCAGTGGTTGCGAGAACTCTGGCAACCGCAAAAGGTAGTCATTGTGACAGATAACCATGTAGCTTCTCTTTATGCAGAGAAGGTTAAGCTCAGCCTAGAAGATGCTGGTTTTCAGGTAGCGGTATTTGACTTTTTGGAAGGGGAAGAAAGAAAGAATTTAACTACTGTCCAGAAAGTCTATGAATTTTTAGTCAAGCAAGATCTGACTCGTAGCGATGGAATCGTGGCTCTTGGTGGTGGTGTCGTTGGGGACCTGGCTGGTTTCGTAGCCTCTACCTATATGCGGGGTATTCATTTTGTTCAGATTCCGACTAGTTTGACAGCCCAAGTGGATTCTTCTATCGGTGGAAAGACGGGTGTTAACACTCCATTTGCCAAGAATATGGTAGGGACCTTTGCCCAACCAGATGGGGTTCTGATTGACCCACTTGTTCTTGAAACGCTTGGAAAAAGAGAGTTGATTGAAGGGATGGGTGAAGTTATCAAGTATGGCTTGATTGAGGATCCAGAACTATGGACTCTCTTGACGGAGCTGGATGGTTCTGTAGAGAGCATACTGGAATATGCAGAGACCTTGATTGAACATTCTTGTCAGGTCAAGCGCAAGATGGTGGTTGAGGATGAGTTGGACAATGGTGTTCGCCTTTACCTCAATTTTGGCCACACTATTGGTCATGCTATTGAAGCGACTGCTGGTTATGGTAAGGTCATGCATGGAGAGGCTGTAGCCATGGGAATGGTGCAGATTTCCAAAGTTGCTGAGGGAAAAGGCCTCATGCCAGCTGGCATTACCCAGTCCATTACAACTATGTGTCAGAAATTTGGCTTACCTGTTGATTATGAAAACTGGGATGTAGATAAGCTTTATCAAGCTTTGACTCATGATAAGAAGGCGCGTGGCAATACCTTGAAATTGGTCTTGGTGCCAGAGCTCGGTTCTGCAACCATCCACCCAGTTTCTCTGGAAGAGATGAAAGACTACTTGGTAAAATAAGGAGAACGTATGAGATATTTAACTGCAGGAGAATCACACGGTCCCCGTCTGACGGCTATCATTGAAGGAATTCCAGCAGGACTTCCTTTGACAGCAGAGGACATCAATGAGGATTTGAAACGTCGTCAGGGTGGATACGGCCGCGGTGGTCGTATGAAGATTGAGAGTGACCAGGTTGTCTTTACTTCGGGCGTTCGTCACGGGAAGACGACTGGGGCTCCTATTACCATGGATGTTATCAATAAGGACCACCAAAAATGGCTGGATATCATGTCTGCAGAGGACATTGAAGACCGCCTTAAAAGCAAACGAAAAATCACTCATCCACGTCCAGGTCATGCCGACTTGGTTGGGGGCATCAAGTACCGTTTTGATGATTTGAGAAATTCCTTGGAGCGCTCATCTGCTCGTGAAACCACCATGCGGGTGGCAGTTGGGGCAGTAGCTAAACGCCTCTTGGCTGAGCTGGATATGGAAATTGCCAATCATGTCGTAGTCTTCGGTGGCAAGGAA
The DNA here is from genome assembly GCF_001074975.1 of Streptococcus pseudopneumoniae. Taxonomy (GTDB): domain Bacteria; phylum Bacillota; class Bacilli; order Lactobacillales; family Streptococcaceae; genus Streptococcus; species Streptococcus pseudopneumoniae_D. Next base: position 7,640 of record NZ_JUUO01000139.1, read on the forward strand.
ATCGATGTTCCTGAGAATCTCACAGTTGCTGAGATTAAGGAAAGAGCTGCCCAGTCTGAAGTTTCTATTGTCAACCAAGAAAGAGAACAGGAAATCAAGGACTACATTGACCAAATCAAACGTGACGGTGATACCATCGGTGGGGTTGTGGAGACAGTCGTTGGAGGTGTTCCAGTTGGTCTTGGTTCCTATGTCCAATGGGACAGAAAATTGGATGCAAGATTGGCCCAATCTGTTGTCTCTATCAATGCCTTTAAGGGGGTAGAATTTGGTCTTGGATTTAAGGCTGGTTACCGTAAGGGCAGTCAGGTCATGGATGAAATTCTCTGGTCTAAAGAAGACGGCTATACTCGCCGTACTAACAATCTTGGCGGCTTTGAAGGTGGTATGACCAATGGGCAACCGATCGTTGTTCGTGGCGTCATGAAACCCATTCCTACTCTTTATAAACCTCTTATGAGTGTGGATATCGAAACCCATGAACCTTACAAGGCAACTGTGGAAAGAAGTGATCCGACCGCCCTTCCAGCTGCAGGAGTGGTCATGGAAGCCGTTGTGGCAACGGTTCTGGCACAAGAAATCCTAGAAAAATTCTCATCAGACAATCTAGAGGAATTAAAAGAAGCGGTAGCCCAACACCGAGACTATACAAAGAACTATTAAGGAGTTCCTATGGCAAAAACAATCTATATCGCAGGTCTTGGTTTGATTGGTGCCTCGATGGCACTTGGTATCAAACGCGATCATCCAGATTATGAAATTTTAGGTTATAATCGCAGTCAAGCTTCGAGAGATATTGCCTTGAAAGAAGGCATGATTGACCGTGCAACAGATGATTTTGCTAGTTTTGCTCCTTTGGCAGATATCATCATTCTCAGCTTGCCAATAAAGCAAACCATTTCCTTTATTAAGGAGTTGGCCAACTTGGGCTTGAAAGAAGGTGTCATTATTTCAGATGCTGGTTCGACCAAGTCAGCTATTGTAGATGCAGCGGAGCAGTATTTAGCTGGTAAGCCTGTTCGCTTTGTCGGGGCTCATCCCATGGCTGGTAGTCACAAGACAGGAGCTGCTTCTGCGGATGTCAATCTTTTTGAAAATGCCTATTATATCTTCACACCTTCTAGCTTGACAAATCATGATACGCTTGAGGAAATGAAGAACTTGCTTTCAGGTCTTCATGCTCGTTTTATCGAGATTGATGCCAAGGAGCATGACCGTGTCACTTCTCAGATTAGCCATTTTCCTCATATTCTGGCTTCTAGTCTCATGGAGCAGACCGCGGTCTATGCTCAAGAACATGAGATGGCAAGGCGCTTTGCGGCAGGTGGTTTTCGAGATATGACCCGAATTGCGGAAAGCGAACCAGGTATGTGGACCTCCATTCTCTTGTCCAATCGTGAAACAATTTTAGATAGAATTGAGGATTTCAAGGAGCGTTTGGACGAGATTGGACAAGCTATCAGTAAGGGTGATGAAAACCAAATCTGGAACTTTTTCAACCAAGCGCGTGCACAACGTCAGGCCATGGAAATTCATAAGCGTGGTGGTGTGGATAGCTCTTATGACCTCTATGTCGATGTTCCCGATGAAGAAGATGTCATCCTGCGGATTTTGGAACTGCTACGTGGAACTTCCTTGGTCAATATTCATATCAACGAGGAAAACCGTGAAGATATTCACGGGATCCTACAAATTTCATTTAAAAATGCTCAAGACTTGGAAAGAGCGGAGCATCTAATAACAGAAAATACCGACTACACAGTCGTCATAAAATAAGGAGAAAATTATGTCAAATATTTACGATAGTGCAAACGACCTCAGTCGTGGTCTACGCGAATTACCAGAATACAAGGCTGTCAAAGCAGCTAAAGATGCGATTGCAGCAGATGCTGAGGCAAGCAAAATCTTTACAGAATATGTTGCCTTTCAAGAGGAAATTCAAAAACTGGCACAGACAGGTCAAATGCCAGACGCTTCCTTCCAAGCTAAGATGGAAAACTTTGGCAAGCAGATTCAGGGAAATAACCTATTGTCAGAATTCTTTACCAAGCAACAACAATTGGCAATTTACCTTTCTGACATTGAAAAAATTGTTTTCGAACCAGTTTCAGAATTGCTAAAATAAGAAAATAACAATTCTAAAGTCAGGAATTTTTAAGGAATTTCTGGCTTTTTATGATAAAATAAGTAAAAGTATTGCAAGTATGAGGTCCAGTATGAAACTAAAAACAAACATTAGCCACTTACACGGCAGTATACGAGTTCCAGGTGACAAATCTATCAGTCACCGTTCCATTATCTTTGGAAGCTTGGCTGAGGGTGAGACCAAGGTTTATGATATATTACGTGGCGAAGACGTCCTTTCGACCATGCAAGTCTTTCGTGATCTTGGTGTTGAAATTGAGGATAAAGATGGGGTTATTACCATTCAAGGTGTAGGCATGGATGGCTTAAAAGCGCCACAAAATGCCCTTGATATGGGAAATTCGGGCACCTCGATTCGCCTGATTTCAGGTGTCCTTGCCGGTGCAGACTTTGAAGTTGAAATGTTCGGAGATGATAGTCTCTCCAAACGTCCTATGGATCGTGTGACTATTCCGTTGAAAAAAATGGGAGTCAGCATTTCAGGGCAAACTGAGCGAGACTTGCCTCCCCTTCACTTAAAAGGAACGAAAAACCTAACCCCTATTCAGTATGAGTTGCCAATTGCCTCAGCCCAAGTCAAGTCAGCCTTGATGTTTGCAGCCTTACAAGCTAAGGGGAAGTCAGTTATTATCGAAAAAGAGTGCACGCGTAATCATACTGAAGATATGTTGCAACAATTTGGTTGTCATTTAAGTGTGGAGGGCAAGAAAATCACAGTCCAAGGACCGCAAAAATTGACAGGACAAAAGGTGGTTGTTCCAGGAGATATTTCTAGTGCAGCCTTTTGGCTGGTCGCAGGTTTGATTGTTCCAAATTCTCGTCTAGTGCTGAAAAATGTTGGTATTAATGAAACGCGTACAGGTATTATCGATGTCATTCGTGCCATGGGTGGAAAACTAGACATAACTGAAATTGATCCAGTCGCTAAATCTGCAACCTTGACTGTTGAGTCTTCTGACTTGAAAGGAACAGAGATTGGCGGTGCCTTGATTCCACGCCTGATTGATGAATTGCCAATTATCGCCCTACTTGCGACCCAAGCACAAGGTGTAACGATTATTAAGGATGCTGAGGAACTTAAGGTCAAGGAAACAGACCGCATTCAGGTTGTGGCAGACGCTTTAAATAGCATGGGTGCGGATATCACACCTACAGCAGATGGAATGATTATCAAAGGAAAATCAGCCCTTCACGGTGCTAGGGTCAATACTTTTGGTGACCACCGTATTGGTATGATGACGACCATTGCAGCCCTCTTGGTTGCAGATGGAGAAGTGGATCTTGACCGTGCAGAAGCCATCAATACCAGTTATCCTAGCTTCTTTGATGATTTGGAGAACCTGATTCATGGCTAAGGTATTACTCGGATTTATGGGGGCTGGCAAATCCACCATCGCTAGAGGCTTGGATCCAGACTACCTTGATATGGATGCCTTGATTGAGAAACGCCTAGGCATGTCTATCGCGGATTTTTTCGCTGAAAAGGGAGAAGAAGCCTTTCGTCAGTTAGAGTCAGAAGTCCTAGCTGATTTACTACAAAGAGATCAAGTTGTCTCAACTGGTGGAGGAGTAGTCGTTTCTCAGAAAAATCGCGACTTACTCAAAACCAATTCTGATAATATCTACCTGAAAGCCGATTTTGAAACCCTCTACCACCGTATCGCAGCTGATAAGGACAATCAGCGCCCTCTTTTTCTAAATAATAGCAAGGAAGAACTAGCAGCTATTTTCCAAGAAAGACAGGCTTGGTATGAGGAAGTGGCTAGTCTGATTTTGGATGTGACCAAGTTAAGCCCAGAGGAAATTATAGAGGAACTGAGATGAAAATTGCTTATCTAGGTCCCAAGGGATCATTTTCACACCACGTTGTGCAGACAGCTTTTCCTCATGAGGAATTGCAGGCCTTTGCCAACATTACAGATGTCATCAAGGCCTATGAGCAAGGCTTGGTGGACTATTCTGTGGTGCCAGTTGAAAATTCTATCGAAGGTAGTGTTCATGAAACCTTGGACTACCTTTTTCATCAGGCTCGCATCCAAGCAGTGGCAGAAATCGTTCAGCCTATTCATCAGCAGTTGATGGTGGTTCCAGGCCATACTAAGATTGAAAAGATTTTTTCACATCCACAGGCCTTGGCTCAAGGAAAGAAATTCATCGATGAACAGTATCCAGAGGCCCAAATCGAGGTAACAGCTAGTACAGCTTATGCGGCCCGTTTTATTTCCGAACATCCAGACCAGCCCTTTGCAGCAATTGCGCCTAGAAGTTCTGCTGAAGAATATGGCTTAGAATTAATTGCTGAGGATATTCAGGAAATGGAAGCCAATTTCACACGATTCTGGGTTCTGGGAGCTGAAGGTGCAGCTATTCCCTTGCAAGCACAAACTGAAAAAATGAGTTTGGCCTTGACCTTACCTGACAACCTTCCAGGTGCACTCTACAAGGCCCTGTCGACCTTTGCTTGGAGAGGAATTGACCTGACAAAAATTGAAAGTCGGCCACTCAAGACAGCACTGGGAGAATACTTTTTCATTATCGATGTGGACTATGCTGATAAGGACTTGGTCCACTTTGCCCAAAAAGAATTAGAAGCCATAGGAATCCAGTATAAGGTTCTGGGTGCCTATCCTATTTATCCAATATCAGACCATGGAAAGGAGAGAAGATGAGTAAAGAAAATCCCTTAAGCCATCACGAGCAGTTGCGTTATGACTATCTTTTTAAGAATATTCATTACCTCAATGAGCGAGAAAAAAAAGAGTTTGCTTACTTGCAAGACAAATTAAATAGGGCAAGTAGTGACGCTCCCTCAGAAAGTCAGGAATTGACAGAAGATTATAGAAAGACAAGTACTAACACTTCGATTCCTTCTTATAATAGCCGTAGTCGTTCTGAGAGATACCAGAAAATCAATTCTCTTCCAAAGAAAAAAACTAAAAAGCGGAAGCTACGATGGGGCCGTATTTTCGCAGGTTTACTGGCTATCTTAGCTTGTCTGGCATTGGGTATGATTTTTATGTTCTTGAAAGGTTATACCAATGCTAATCCAGATAAAATTGCCAATGCCAGGGCAGCTCAAGTAGAAGTTTTTAATGGTCAAGATACCAGAGATGGAGTTAATATCTTGATCATGGGTACTGATGGGCGAATCGGCCAGAACAGTGCTGAGACGCGGACGGACTCTATTATGGTATTAAATGTTGGCGGCTCGGATAAGAAAATTAAGCTGGTCAGCTTCATGCGTGACAATTTGGTTTATATAGACGGTTATAGCCAAGTCATTAACGGTAGAAAACAGACGGATAACAAGTTAAACGTAGCCTATGAGTTAGGAGAACAAGAGGGGCAAAAAGGGGCAGAAATGGTTCGTCAAGTTTTGAAAGATAATTTTGATTTGGACATTAAGTACTATGCCTTGGTCGATTTTCAGGCCTTTGCTACAGCGATTGACACACTTTTCCCTGATGGGGTGACAATTGATGCTCAATTTTCAACATTGAATGGGCGCCAACTAACAGAAGCTACAGTAGGAGATGATTTACACGCTACTGAGACTGAGTCTCCAACCCAAACCATCAAAGTCGGAAAACAGCAGATGAATGGCTCGACCTTGCTAAATTATGCTCGTTTCCGTGATGATGATGAGGCGGATTACGGCCGTACCAAAAGACAGCAACAAGTACTGACAGCAGTTCTTCAGCAAATCAAAGATCCAACCAAGCTCTTTACAGGCTCAGAGGCACTTGGCAAGGTATTCGCAATGACCTCAACGAATGTTCCTTATACCTTCCTGTTAACAAATGGCTTGTCTTTCCTAGACGGAGCTCAAAATGGCATTGAAAAATTGACGATTCCAGAACTGGGTGACTGGGTAGATGCCTATGATGTTTATGGAGGCTTGGGCTTGCTTGTCGATCAAAACAAATATCAGAATAAATTGTCTCAGATGGGTTTGAGATAAGATAAGACAGAAGAATCAAAGTTTGATAGCTATTTGGATAGCAGTCAGGCTTTGATTTTTTACAGTCTTCAATAGATTTTCACCCCCTATTTGTGGTATAATGGAACGATACGATAGAAAGAATAATGAACAATATGACTGATTTAAAAGCAATTCAGGCTCGTAGTCTGGAGATGGCTGAATATTTTGTGGCCTTTTGTAAAGAACATGATTTGCTTTGTTATCTTTGTGGTGGAGGTGCTATTGGTGCCCTTCGAAACAAGGGTTTCATTCCTTGGGACGACGACCTAGACTTTTTTATGCCCCGTAAAGATTATGAGAAATTAGCAGAATTATGGTCTCGTTATGCAGATGAGCGTTATTTCTTGTCAAAGAGTAACAAGGATTTTGTAGACCGCAATCTTTTTATTACCATTCGTGACAAGGAAACTACCTGTATCAAACCTTACCAGAAAGATTTGAATTTACCACATGGTCTGGCCTTGGATGTGTTGCCTTTGGATTATTATCCGAAAAATCCAGCTGAGAGAAAGAAACAGGTTCGCTGGGCCTTGATTTATTCACTCTTTTGTGCCCAAACTATTCCAGAAAAGCATGGTGCACTTATGAAATGGGGAAGCCGTATTTTACTGGGTGTGACTCCCAAATCTCTCCGTTATCGCATTTGGAAAAAAGCTGAAAAAGAAATGACCAAGTACAGTCTAGCTGAGAGCGATGGAATCACGGAATTATGCTCGGGTCCTGGTTACATGAGAAACAAGTACCCAATCGAATCGTTTGAAGATAATCTCTTCTTGCCATTTGAAGAGACAGAGATGCCTATTCCAGTTGGCTACGATGCCTATCTCAGCACTGCTTTTGGGGATTATATGACGCCTCCACCAGCAGACAAGCAAGTACCACATCATGATGCTGTCATCGCTGATATGGATAAGTCTTATACAGAATACAAGGGAGAATATGGTGGCTAAGAAAAAAATCTTATTTTTTATGTGGTCTTTTTCTCTCGGGGGTGGAGCAGAGAAGATTCTGTCGACAATTGTTTCAAATCTGAATCCAGAAAAGTATGATATTGATATTCTTGAAATGGAGCACTTTGACAAGGGATACGAATCTGTTCCCAAGCATGTAGGCATTTTAAAATCCCTTCAGGATTACCGCCAAGCTAGATGGTTACGAGCTTTTTTGTGGAGAATGAGAATTTATTTTCCAAGATTGACACGTCGCTTACTGGTGAAAGATGACTATGATGTTGAAGTTTCCTTTACCATTATGAATCCTCCACTTTTGTTCTCTAAAAGAAAAGAAGTCAAGAAGATCTCTTGGATTCATGGAAGTATCGAAGAATTTCTTAAGGATAGTTCAAAAAGAGAATCACATAGACGCCAGTTGGATGCTGCGGATACCATTGTAGGAATTTCTAAAAAGACCAGTCATTCTATCAAGGAAGTCTATCCAGATTATGCTACGAAATTACAGACGGTCTACAATGGATATGATTTTAAGAGTATTCTAGAAAAATCTCAAGAGAGGATCGATATCGAGATTGCGCCTCAAAGTATCTGTACTATCGGACGGATTGAGGAAAATAAGGGTTCTGACCGTGTGGTGGAAGTGATACGATTATTACACCAAGAGGGAAAATACTATCATCTCTACTTCATAGGGGCTGGTGATATGGATGAGGAACTGAAAAAACGCGTCAAAGAATATGAGCTTGAAGACTATGTACATTTCCTTGGTTATCAAAAAAATCCATACCAGTATTTGTCTCGGATGAAAGTTCTCTTGTCTATGTCTAAACAAGAAGGTTTTCCTGGAGTGTATGTGGAAGCCTTGAGTCTGGGACTTCCTTTTGTCTCTACGGATGTCGGAGGGGCTGAGGAATTATCCCAAGAAGGACGATTTGGACAAATCATTGAGAGCAATCAAGAGGCAGCTCAGGCAATTACGAACTACATGACCTCTGCTTCAAACTTCGATGTCAATGAGGCTAGTCAATTCATTCAGCAATTTACAATTGCCAAACAAATCGAACAAGTAGAAAAACTATTAGAGGAGTAGCATGGAAACTGCATTAATTAGTGTCATTGTGCCAGTCTATAATGTGGCGCAGTACCTAGAAAAATCGATAGCTTCCATTCAGAAGCAGACCTATCAGAATCTGGAAATCATTCTTGTTGATGATGGTGCAAGAGATGAGAGTGGTGGCTTGTGTGATGCAATCGCTAAACAAGATGATAGGGTGTCAGTTCTTCATAAAAAGAACGAAGGCTTGTCGCAAGCGCGAAATGATGGAATGAAGCAGGCTCACGGGGATTATCTGATTTTTATTGATTCAGATGATTATATCCATCCAGAAATGATTCAGAGCTTATATGAGCAAATAATTCAAGAAGATGCCGATGTTTCGAGCTGTGGTGTCATGAATGTCTATGCTAATGATGAAAGTCCACAATCAGCCAATCAGGATGACTATTTTGTCTGTGATTCTCAAACATTTCTAAAGGAATACCTCATAGGTGAAAAAATCCCTGGAACGATTTGCAATAAGCTAATCAAGAGACAGATTGCAACTCCCCTATCCTTTCCAAAGGGATTAATTTATGAAGATGCTTATTATCATTTTGATTTAATCAAGTTGGCTAAGAAGTACGTTGTTAATACCAAACCCTATTATTACTATTTCCATAGAGGGGATAGTATTACGACTAAACCCTATGCAGAGAAGGATTTAGCCTATATTGATATCTACCAAAAGTTTTACAATGAAGTTGTGAAAAACTATCCGGATTTGAAAGAGGTTGCTTTTTTCAGATTGGCCTATGCCTACTTTTTTATTCTGGATAAGATGTTACTAGATGATCAGTATAAACAATTTGAAGCCTATTCTCAGATTCATCGTTTTTTAAAAGGCCATGCCTTTACTATTGCTAGGAATCCAATTTTCCGTAAGGGGAGAAGAATTAGTGCTTTGGCTCTATTCATAAATATTTCCTTATACCGATTCTTATTACTAAAAAATATTGAAAAATCTAAAAAATTACATTAGAACGGGGGTGAGCAAGTGATTGATGGGAAACGATTATTATTTAGTTTGACCATAGTCAGCTATGCCTTGACGCTAGTAAGTGGAATTGTGTATCTGTTTAATAATAACAATGTTAGCTTGCTTTCTACTTTATTGTTCTTACTGGTTAGTAGCTTAATTGCTTGTTGGAATGATATCAAGTATTACTTAATCCATTTTATTTTCTTTTTAACTATTTTTGTATTTCTGGTATCAAGGCCGACCATTGATTATTTTAGAGATGGGGCTTTGGATACCTATCATCCGATAGCCTATCGTTTTGCCTTTATAGTTGTCATGGTTTCGATTCTGGGCTTGACCATAGGAGGCGTCCTGGCTCGTTACTTCATAGCTAGGAAGAAAATAAAAGTAGCAAATATAGGAAATTCTATAAAAGAGGTTTATATCAAGCGGTTACGCTTTGTATCACTAGGAGTTTTTCTTCTAACCTATCCTTTCTATTTCATTAGATTATTTGAACGGCTCCTGTATCGCTTGCAGACTTCCTACTATGCCTACTATGCGAACTTTGAAAGTAAACTTCCTTATTTTACCTATATCTTATCAACCTTTACGGTCTATGCAATGTGTATGTATTTGGCAACGAAACCTAAGAAATTGCAGGCAACAGCAGTGCTTGTCTCCTTTATTGCAGCTAATACCATTCATTTGGCAATCGGGACACGAAATCCCTTTATTTTAAGTATTTTATTTGCTTTTGTTTATTATTTTATGCGGGAGCAAACTGAAAAAGGAAAATGGATTGGATTTAAAGAAAAGTTAGCGATTTTTGTAGGTTCTCCTATTCTCATGTTAGCGATGGGAGTGCTCAATTATGTACGGGATAATGTCCAGGTTTCTCATACAGGTTTCTGGGATATCCTGCTTGACTTTATCTATAAACAAGGGACTAGTTTTGGAGTTCTGGCTCGAGGTTTTCTATTCAACAGTAGCCTCCCTTACCGAGATTTACGCAATTTCACTTTTGGTCCTGTCCTTGATTATTTTGCAAGAGGAAGTTTGGGGGCTATTTTCGGAGGAAAAGCCTTTGAACATACAACCAATAGTGTGGAGCTAGCTATTGATAGTAATAGTTATGCCCATAATCTATCCTATCTTGTTTTGAACAAGGAGTACCTGAAAGGACATGGTATCGGAAGTAGTTATATCATGGAGTTGTATACAGACTATGGTATGATAGGAGTCTTTCTACTTAGTCTCTTACTCGGTGTATTATTTATAGCTATGCTACAAGTAGCCTATCGCTCAAGAACAATCCTATTTGCCTTGTCCCTACTCATCTTAAATAATTTATTCTTTATGCCTAGAAGTAGCTTTTCAGAAAGTTTCTTCAATCTATTTACAATGCAATTCTGGGGAATTGTTCTTGTGATTCTATTTGTAGCGAAAATGCTTACAAAAGAAAACCAGTATCTACTAAACAAAGGAGAAAAAAATCATGTTTGAACATTATTCAGTAGCTGATTTGTTTGCAAATCTTTACAAAAAACGAAAAACAAATATTCTAGCTCTCATCGCTTTATTTGCTCTCATTGCTGTACCATTTACAATTAAAGCAGTTAAGAATAAAAACACTGTCAAAGACACAACAAGTTATTCAACTTATATCAGCTATAAAATTACCCCTCCAGAAGATTCATCTAAAACGATTTTGAATCATCAAATTGGTGGTTATAGTGATTTCTACGGAAAATTGATTGATGGGAATTTGAATGGGGCTTATCTTTTTAATGATGTAGAACCCAGTGAGTTGAAAAAAATTGCCAGTGAATTGGATACGACAGAGACAACCTTGAAAAATTCTACAAGTGACTATTGGTGGAAAAAATTGACAGTCTACTATATGATTGACGATGCAGGGGTTGGTGTGAAAATTTTGACACCAAGTAAAGATGCCAATGACTTGTTAGAGAAAAAAATTGATGGGTTGATTGAGAAATTTAAACACACCTATGCAAATGTAAAAATTGAAAAATTGGAAACCATCAACTCTAAGGAATTGAATGCAAATGGTGAAACAGCGCTTGGCTTAAATGTGAAAAATCTGATTCTTCGTTTAGCTGTTATTGGAGTGGTTTGTGTGATTTTGGTTGTGATGGGAAATGTGTTAGTTTATCTCTTTAATCCAACAATCAATAGAGCAGGTGATCTTTCTCAATATCAAATTGATTTTGTAACAGAGATTACAACAATTGCCAACCTAGCAGATGTCTTGTCATACAAAAATGCTGGACAAGAGTTGACTATCGTTAGCTCAAATAAAGCTATCCTAGATAAATTGAAACAAAATCAAGAGGCTTTGAAAGGAATGCATTTTGTAGATTTACAAGATGTACCTTCTCTTTTAGAAAGAGATACAGTCCTTCTTGTTGAAGAATATGGAGTAACTCGTTATAAGAAATTTGAGCAAAGTCTTCAAATTCTTCGAAACTTAAACCGTTCTATCCTCGGTGTAGCAACCTTTAAATTATAATCATTCTGATATTATCAAGTCTTCAAAGTCAGACAAGAAGTTTGATTTTGAAGACTTTTTCTATTTGTCAGCAGAAATTTTCTTTTGAGATTTCTAGAGTAATGACTCTCGGGAAAATCTAGCCTGATAGAGGAGCCTTCTTTTGATAAAATCGTAAAAATCTAGTATAATAGATAGAACTGAAAGTATGAGGTTACTAGCAATGAAAATGAAACAAATTAGTGATACAACTTTGAAAATCACGATGTCTTTAGAGGATTTGATGGATCGTGGCATGGAGATTGCTGACTTTCTTGTTCCTCAAGAAAAAACAGAAGAATTCTTTTATGCTATCTTGGATGAGTTAGAGATGCCTGAGAGCTTTTTGGATACAGGTATGTTGAGCTTCCGTGTGACTCCAAAACCGGATAAGGTCGATGTCTTTGTAACTAAATCAAAGATTGACCAAAATCTAGATTTTGAAGATTTATCGGATTTACCAGATATGGAAGAATTGGCCCAAATGTCGCCGGATGAATTTATCAAAACCTTGGAAAAAAGCATCGCGGACAAAACCAAGGATGATATCGAAGCGATTCAATCTCTAGAGCAAGTAGAAGCCAAGGAAGAAGAGCAGGAGCAGGCTGAACAAGAAGTTGAGAGCAAGAAAGAGCCTTACATCTACTACATCCTTTCTTTTTCTAAGTTGGCTGACTTAGTGGCTTTTGCCAAGACAGTGACTTTTGAGATGGAAACTTCTGAACTCTACAAAATGAATGAGCGCTATTATTTGACTATTTTAGTGGATATTGAAAATCATCCAAGTCCATATCCAGCTTGGCTCTTGGCTCGTATGCGCGAGTTTGCGGAAGATAGTGATATCAGTCGTTCAGTCTTGCAGGAGTATGGTCAAGTCTTGATGAATCACGATGCAGTGATCAATCTGCAAAAAATTGGATAATCATTTCTGGAAAATTATTTCTAGATTTTAGGAAGAGCGAATCATCAGATTCGTTTTTTTTCTTTTCTAGACTGAAATAGTGATTTACTATGATAGGAATTTTCACAAAATTCTGTTATAATGGCTATATTAGAAAATTTCGAGGAGACAAACATGACAGTTAAAATTGCTTTACTAGGATTCGGTACCGTTGCAAGTGGTGTGCCCTTCCTCCTAAAGGAAAATGGAGAAAAAATCAATCAATCAGCACATTCAGAGATTGAAGTTGCTAAGGTATTGGTTAAGGATGAAGATGAAAAGAATCGCTTGCTTGCAGCAGGGAATGACTTTAACTTTGTAACCAATGTGGATGACATTTTATCAGACCAAGACATTACAATCGTAGTGGAATTAATGGGACGTATCGAACCTGCTAAGACTTTTATCACTCGTTCCTTGGAAGCTGGAAAACACGTTGTTACTGCTAACAAGGACCTTTTGGCTGTCCATGGTGCAGAATTGCTAGAAATCGCTAAATCCAACAATGTAGCACTTTACTACGAAGCAGCAGTAGCTGGTGGGATTCCAATTCTTCGCACTCTAGCAAATTCCTTGGCTTCTGATAAGATCACGCGTGTTCTTGGAGTGGTTAACGGAACTTCCAACTTCATGATGACCAAGATGGTGGAAGAAGGATGGTATTACGATGATGCTCTTGCGGAAGCGCAACGTCTAGGATTTGCAGAAAGCGACCCGACAAATGACGTGGATGGGATTGATGCAGCCTACAAGATGGTTATTTTGAGCCAATTTGCCTTTGGCATGAAGGTTGCCTTTGACGATGTAGCCCACAAGGGAATCCGCAACATCACACCAGAAGACGTAGCTGTAGCCCAAGATCTTGGCTATGTAGTGAAATTGGTTGGTTCTATCGAAGAAACTCCTTCAGGTATTGCTGCAGAAGTGACTCCAACCTTCCTTCCTAAAGCACACCCACTTGCCAGTGTGAATGGTGTAATGAACGCTGTCTTTGTAGAATCTATCGGTATTGGTGAGTCTATGTACTACGGACCAGGTGCTGGTCAAAAACCAACTGCAACAAGTGTTGTAGCAGATATTGTCCGTATCGTTCGTCGCTTGAATGATGGTACCATTGGTAAAGACTTCAACGAATATAGCCGTGACTTGGTCTTGGCTAATCCAGAGGATGTCAAAGCAAATTACTACTTCTCAATCTTGGCTCCAGACTCAAAAGGTCAGGTCTTGAAACTTGCTGAAATCTTTAATGCTCAAGATATTTCCTTCAAGCAAATTCTCCAAGATGGAAAAGAGGGTGACAAGGCGCGTGTTGTGATCATCACACACAAGATTAATAAAGCCCAGCTGGAAAATGTCTCAGCTGAATTGAAGAAGGTTTCAGAATTCGACCTCTTGAATACCTTCAAGGTGCTAGGAGAATAAGATGAAGATTATTGTACCTGCAACCAGTGCCAATATCGGGCCAGGATTTGACTCGGTCGGTGTAGCTGTAACTAAGTATCTTCAAATTGAGGTCTGCGAAGAACGAGATGAGTGGCTGATTGAACACCAGATTGGCAAATGGATTCCTCATGACGAGCGTAATCTCTTGCTCAAAATCGCTTTGCAAATTGTTCCAGACTTGCAACCAAGACGTTTGAAAATGACCAGTGATGTTCCCTTGGCGCGTGGTTTGGGTTCTTCTAGCTCGGTTATTGTTGCTGGAATTGAACTAGCCAACCAACTGGGCCAGCTCAACTTGTCAGACCATGAAAAATTGCAGTTGGCAACTAAGATTGAAGGCCATCCTGACAATGTGGCTCCAGCCATCTATGGTAATCTCGTTATTGCAAGTTCCGTTGAAGGACAAGTCTCTGCTATCGTAGCAGATTTTCCAGAGTGTGATTTCCTAGCCTACATTCCAAACTATGAATTGCGTACTCGCGATAGCCGAGGTGTCTTGCCTAAGAAATTGTCTTACAAAGAAGCTGTTGCAGCTAGTTCTATCGCCAATGTGGCGGTTGCGGCCTTGTTGGCAGGAGACATGGTGACCGCTGGGCAAGCAATCGAGGGAGACCTCTTTCACGAGCGATATCGTCGGGACTTGGTGAGAGAATTTGCGACGATTAAACAAGTGGCCAAAGAAAATGGTGCCTATGCAACCTACCTCTCTGGTGCTGGGCCGACAGTTATGGTCTTGGCTTCTCATGACAAGATGCCAACGATTAAGGCAGAATTGGAAAAGCAACCTTTCAAAGGAAAACTTCATGACTTGAAAGTTGATACCCAAGGTGTCCGTGTAGAAGCAAAATAAAGAATAGCAGATAGGATGGGGAAACTCTCGACCAGAGGGCTTCCTATCCTTTTTTTGAAAATAAGTCTAGTCAAAGAACTTGATAAAGGAGAAATTAAGATGGCAGAAATTTATCTAGCAGGCGGTTGTTTTTGGGGCCTAGAGGAATATTTTTCACGCATTTCTGGAGTGCTAACAACCAGTGTCGGCTACGCTAATGGTCAAGTCGAAACGACCAATTACCAGTTGCTCAAAGAAACAGACCATGCAGAAACGGTTCAAGTGATTTACGATGAGAAGGCAGTGTCACTTAGAGAGATTTTACTTTATTATTTCCGTGTTATTGATCCATTATCAGTCAATCAACAAGGGAATGACCGTGGACGTCAGTATCGGACCGGTATATATTACCAGGATGAAGCAGACTTGCCAGCTATCTACACAGTGGTGCAGGAGCAGGAACGCATGCTGGGTCGAAAGATTGCAGTAGAAGTGGAGAAACTTCGCCACTACATTCTGGCTGAAGATTACCACCAAGACTATCTTAAGAAAAATCCTTCGGGTTACTGTCATATCGATGTGACCGATGCTGAGAAGCCATTGATTGATGCAGCAAATTATGAAAAGCCTAGTCAAGAAGTGTTAAGGAAAAGTTTATCAGAAGAGTCTTACCGTGTCACCCAAGAAGCTGCTACAGAGACTCCATTTAATAATGCCTATGACCAAACCTTTGAAGAAGGGATTTATGTAGATATCACGACAGGTGAGCCACTCTTTTTTGCCAAGGATAAGTTTGCCTCAGGATGTGGTTGGCCAAGTTTTAGCCGACCTATCTCCAAGGAACTCATTCATTACTACCAGGACTTGAGTCACGGGATGGAGCGTATCGAAGTTCGTTCTCGCTCAGGAAATGCTCACTTGGGACACGTTTTCACAGATGGGCCTCGGGAGTTAGGTGGACTTCGTTACTGTATTAATTCTGCATCCTTGCGTTTTGTAGCCAAGGATGAGATGGAAGAAGCAGGATATGGCTTTCTATTGCCTTACTTAAACAAATAAAACAGAGAGGGTGGGCGCTTCCCACTTTCTTCATTTCCAGAATAAGAATAGAAGGGATTTATGAAACACCTATTATCTTACTTTAAACCCTACATCAGGGAATCGATTTTAGCCCCCTTGTTCAAGCTGTTAGAAGCTGTTTTTGAGCTCTTGGTTCCCATGGTGATTGCTGGGATTGTTGACCAATCCATACCCCAGAAAAATCAAGGTCATCTCTGGATGCAGATTGGACTTCTCCTTATCTTTGCAGTAATTGGCGTTGTAGTGGCCTTGATAGCCCAGTTTTACTCAGCCAAGGCTGCGGTGGGATTTACCAAAGAACTGACAGACGACCTCTATCGTCATATTCTTTCTTTACCCAAGGACAGCAGAGACCGCTTGACAACTTCGAGTTTGGTGACTCGCTTGACTTCTGATACCTACCAGATTCAGACTGGTATCAATCAATTCCTGCGTCTCTTTTTGAGAGCGCCCATTATCGTTTTTGGTGCTATTTTTATGGCCTATCGAATCTCAGCTGAGTTGACTTTCTGGTTTTTGGTCATGGTTGTCATTTTGACCATTGTCATTGTAGGGCTCTCTAGACTGGTCAATCCTCTCTACAGTAGTCTGAGAAAGAAAACGGACCAACTGGTTCAAGAAACGCGCCAGCAATTACAAGGAATGCGGGTTATTCGTGCTTTTGGACAAGAAAAACGAGAGTTACAAATTTTTCAAACCCTTAACCAAATCTATGCCAGATTGCAAGAAAAAACAGGTTTCTGGTCTAGTTTATTAACACCCCTGACCTATCTGATTGTTAATGGAACCCTCCTCGTCATTATCTGGCAGGGATATGTTTCTATTCAAGGAGATCTACTCAGCCAAGGTGCTCTCATTGCCCTCATCAACTACCTCTTGCAGATTTTGGTGGAATTGGTCAAGCTAGCTATGCTGATAAATTCTCTCAACCAGTCTTATATCTCAGCCAAGCGAATCGAGGAGGTATTTGCTGAGACTCCTGAAGATATCCATTCAGAATTAGGACAAAAGCAAGTTACCAGCAATCAGGTTTTACAAGTCCAAGAAATGACCTTTACCTATCCTGATGCGGCCCAGCCTTCTCTGAGAGACATTTCTTTTGATATGAAGCAAGGGCAAATCCTTGGTATCATTGGGGGAACTGGTTCTGGTAAGTCAAGCTTGGTGCAAGTCTTACTTGGACTCTATCCAGTAGGCAAGGGAAGCATTGCCCTTTATCTAGATGGATCTAGTCCTCGTAATTTGGAGGAATGGCGGTTTTGGATTACCAATGTACCCCAAAAAGTCGAACTCTTTAAGGGAACTATCCGTTCCAACTTGACTTTGGGTATAGAAGAGACAGTCTCTGACCAAGAACTCTGGCAGGCTTTGGAAATTGCCCAGGCCAAGGATTTTGTCAGTGAAAAGGAAGGGCTCTTGGAAGCAGAAGTCCAAGCAGGCGGCCGAAATTTCTCAGGTGGTCAAAAGCAACGCTTGTCGATTGCCCGAGCAGTTTTGCGCCAAGCTCCTTTTCTCATCCTGGATGATGCGACTTCGGCGCTGGACACCATTACCGAGTCTAAACTCTTGAAAGCTATTCGAGAGAACTTACCAAACACGAGCTTAATCTTGATTTCTCAACGAACTTCTACACTTCAGATGGCTGACCAGATTCTCCTTTTGGAAAAAGGGGAGCTCCTAGCTATCGGCAAGCACGATGATTTGATGAAAACTAGTCAAGTCTATCGCGAAATCAATGCATCCCAACATGGAAAGGAGGACTAGCATGAGACGACAAACAGCAAATCAGACGCTCAAACGTTTGGCCGTAGATTTAGCAAGACATCCCTTTCTCCTTTTCCTAGCCTTTCTAGGAACCATTGCCCAAGTCGGCTTATCTATTTATCTTCCTATCTTGCTTGGGCAGGTTATTGACCAAGTCCTAGTGATTGGTTCATCATCAGTTTTTTGGCAGATTTTCGTTCAAATGGTCTTGGTGGTCATAGGAAATACTCTGGTACAATGGGTAAATCCACTTCTTTATAATCGCCTAATTTTCTCTTATACCAGAGACTTGCGAGAGCGAATCATCCATAAGCTCCATCGTCTACCGATTGCTCTTGTAGACAGACAAGGTAGTGGAGAAATGGTCAGCCGTGTGACGACAGATATTGAACAGTTGGCCACAGGTCTGAATATGATTTTCAACCAATTTTTCATCGGAGTATTGATGATTTTGGTCAGTATCCTTGCCATGCTTCAAATTCATCTCTTGATGACTCTCTTGGTTTTGCTCTTAACACCGCTGTCTATGGTGATTTCACGCTTCATTGCCAAACGCTCCTATCATCTCTTCCAGAAGCAAACAGAGACGAGAGGAATTCAGACTCAGTTGATTGAAGAATCGTTGAGCCAGCAGACCATTATCCAGTCTTTTAATGCTCAGGCAGAGTTTATCCAAAAACTGCATGAGGCAAATGATAACTACGCAAGCTATTCTCAGTCAGCCATCTTTTATTCATCAACGGTCAATCCTTCAACTCGCTTTGTAAATTCGCTCATTTATGCCCTTCTAGCTGGAGTGGGAGCTTATCGTATCATGATAGGCTCTACCTTGACCATTGGACGTTTAGTGACCTTTTTGAACTATGTCCAACAGTACACTAAGCCCTTTAACGATATTTCTTCAGTTCTAGCCGAATTACAAAGTGCCTTGGCATGTGCAGAGCGTGTCTATGCTGTCTTAGAAAGTCCTGAGGTGGCTGAAAGTGGTAAGGAAGAGTTGACTAGTGACCAAGTTAAGGGAGCTATTTCCTTTAAACATGTCTCTTTTGGCTATCATCCTGAAAAGATTTTGATCAAGGACTTATCTATTGATATTCCAGCTGGTAGCAAGGTGGCCATCGTTGGTCCGACAGGTGCTGGCAAATCAACCCTTATCAATCTTCTTATGCGTTTCTATCCTATTAACTCAGGAGATATCTTGCTAGACGGAAGATCCATTTATGACTATAGTCGTGCTTCGCTACGACAGCAGTTTGGCATGGTGCTCCAAGAAACCTGGCTCAAGCAAGGGACCATTCATGATAATATTGCCTTTGGCAATCCTGAAGCTAGTCGAGAGCAGGTGATTGCTGCTGCCAAGGCAGCCAATGCAGACTTTTTCATCCAACAGTTGCCACAGGGATACGATACAAAGTTAGAAAATGCTGGAGAATCTCTCTCTGTCGGTCAGGCTCAGCTCTTGACCATTGCCCGAGTCTTTCTGGCTATTCCCAAGATTCTTATCTTAGACGAGGCAACTTCTTCTATCGATACGCGGACAGAAGTGTTGGTACAGGATGCTTTTGCTAAACTCATGAAGGGGCGCACAAGCTTTATCATTGCCCACCGCTTGTCAACCATTCAGGATGCGGATTTGATTCTAGTCTTGGTGGATGGTGACATCGTTGAGTATGGGAACCATCAGGATCTCATGGCCCGAAAGGGTAAGTATTACCAAATGCAGCAAGCTGCAGCCTTTAGTTCTGAATAAACCTTTCTACTTTGAAATCTTATGAACAAAAAAGGTTGCCTTCGGGTGACTTTTTTGTTACAATAGCTAGAAAAATTATTCACTGTAAATTGTCTTTTAGAAAAGGAGCCTAGTATGAAAGTCTATCAGCATGTAAATATCGTGACTTGTGATCAAGATTTCCATGTCTATCTAGATGGAATCTTAGCCGTTAAGGATTCTCAAATCGTCTATGTCGGACAAGAGAAGTCAGAGATTTTAGAGCAAGCTGAGCAGATTATAGACTATCAGGGAGCCTGGATTATGCCTAGTTTGGTCAATTGTCACACCCATTCTGCAATGACAGGTCTGAGAGGGATCCGAGATGATAGCAATCTCCATGAATGGCTCAATGACTATATCTGGCCTGCAGAAGCTGAGTTTACTCCCGACATGACTACAAGAGCGGTTAAAGAAGCTATGATAGAGATGCTCCAGTCGGGAACAACAACCTTCAACGATATGTATAATCCCAATGGTGTGGATATTGAACGGATTTATCAAGAAGTGAAAGTTTCTAAGATGCGTTGCTATTTTTCTCCAACCCTCTTTTCTTCAGAAGCTGAAACAACTGCTGAGACTATAAGTAGAACTCGAGCTATCATTGAAGAAATTATTGGATATAAAAATCCAAATTTCAAGGTGATGGTAGCCCCACATTCTCCTTACAGTTGTAGTAGAGACTTGCTGGAAGAAAGCTTAGATATGGCAAAAGAGTTGAATATTCCTATCCATATTCATGTTGCTGAGACTAAGGAGGAATCTGGCATTATCCTGAAACGATACGGCAAACGTCCCCTCGCTTTTCTAGAAGAACTGGGTTACTTAGACCATCCGTCTGTCTTTGCTCACGGGGTAGAATTAAACGAACGAGAAATTGAACGTTTGGTAACCTCTCAAGTATCTATCGCCCACAATCCTATCAGTAACCTCAAACTGGCCTCAGGAATCGCTCCAATTATCCAGCTCCAAAAAGCAGGAGTAGCAGTGGGAATTGCGACGGACTCAGTTGCTTCCAATAACAATCTTGATATGTTTGAGGAAGGACGGACTGCAGCACTTCTTCAGAAGATGAAAAGTGGAGATGCCAGCCAATTTCCTATCGAAACAGCTCTCAAGGCTCTGACAATTGAAGGGGCTAAGGTCTTAGGAATGGCAGAACAGATAGGAAGTCTAGAAGTTGGCAAGCAGGCAGATTTTCTCGTTATTCAACCACAAGGGAAAATCCATCTCCAACCCCAAGAAAATATGCTTTCTCACCTTGTCTATGCAGTCAAAGCCAGTGATGTTGATGATGTCTATATTGCCGGAGAACAAGTTGTTAAGCAAGGTCAAGTTCTGACAGTAGAACTTTAAAAGAAAAATAACGAAAAAATTTTAAAAAAGTTTGCAAAAATCTTGCATTCTTTTTTTGACTATGCTATACTTATAGACGGTTTGAAAAAACTGCCTAAGACAGTAGGGGAGCGAGACTCATAAGTATCCTACCGAGGACAAAACGTATCATGTAAAAAGAAGCGTATTGTACTTTCGTGTCTAGGTTTGGGCGCGTTTTTCTTTTGAAAAATTTCCCCAAGCAAAATAATAACGGAGGTGAACACACTAATGAGTGAAGCAATTATTGCTAAAAAAGCGGAACTAGTTGACGTAGTAGCTGAAAAAATGAAAGCTGCTGCATCTATCGTCGTTGTAGACGCTCGTGGTTTAACAGTTGAGCAAGATACAGTTCTTCGTCGTGAGCTTCGTGGAAGCGAAGTTGAGTATAAAGTTATTAAAAACTCAATCTTGCGTCGTGCAGCTGAAAAAGCTGGTCTTGAAGAACTTGCATCAGTATTTGTTGGACCATCTGCAGTAGCATTTTCTAACGAAGATGTTATCGCACCAGCGAAAATCTTGAACGACTTTTCTAAAAACGCTGAAGCACTTGAAATTAAAGGTGGTGCAATTGAAGGCGCTGTCGCATCTAAAGAAGAGATTCTTGCACTTGCAACTCTTCCAAACCGCGAAGGACTTCTTTCTATGCTCCTTTCTGTACTTCAAGCGCCAGTGCGCAACGTTGCTCTTGCAGTCAAAGCGGTTGCAGACAACAAAGAAGACGCAGCTTAATCTTAAGCTACGCAGCGTAGCCTAGCTACGAAAAATCTATTATAAATTTAAAAACATATTTGGAGGAAATAACAATGGCATTGAACATTGAAAACATTATTGCTGAAATTAAAGAAGCTTCAATCCTTGAATTGAACGACCTTGTAAAAGCTATCGAAGAAGAATTTGGTGTAACTGCAGCTGCTCCTGTAGCTGTTGCTGCAGCTGGTGCTGCTGACGCTGGTGCTGCTAAAGATTCATTCGACGTTGAATTGACATCTGCAGGCGACAAAAAAGTTGGCGTTATCAAAGTTGTACGTGAAATCACTGGTCTTGGACTTAAAGAAGCTAAAGAACTTGTTGACGGTGCACCAGCACTTGTTAAAGAAGGCGTTGCAACTGCAGAAGCTGAAGAAATCAAAGCTAAATTGGAAGAAGCTGGAGCTTCAGTTACTCTTAAATAATAGAGCAACTACATTAGTAGCTTAAAAACATGATTAAACCGCTATTCTTAGGACTAGCGGTTTTTTCTATCAACTCTTTTCCATTTCCTATTATTCATGTTATAATGGATAAATATGAAGAATCGGAGTGAGACTATGAAATACAAACGGATTGTCTTTAAGGTGGGAACTTCTTCTCTGACAAATGAGGATGGAAGTTTATCACGTAGTAAAGTAAAAGCTATTACCCAGCAGTTGGCTATGTTGCAAGAGGCTGGTCATGAATTGATTTTGGTATCGTCAGGTGCCATTGCTGCTGGTTTTGGGGCCTTAGGATTTAAAAAGCGTCCGACAAAGATTGCTGATAAACAGGCTTCAGCAGCGGTTGGACAAGGACTTTTGTTGGAAGAATACACGACCAATCTTCTCTTGCGCCAAATCGTTTCTGCCCAAATCTTGCTGACCCAGGATGATTTTGTAGATAAGCGTCGTTATAAAAATGCCTATCAGGCTTTGTCAGTTCTACTTAACCGTGGCGCGATTCCTATCATCAACGAGAATGACAGTGTCGTTATTGATGAGCTCAAGGTTGGAGACAATGACACTTTGAGTGCTCAGGTAGCAGCAATGGTTCAAGCAGATCTCTTAGTCCTTTTGACAGATGTCGATGGTCTTTATACTGGAAATCCGAACTCTGATCCTAAGGCTAGACGTTTGAAAAAAATTGAAACAATTAATCGTGAAATTATTGATATGGCTGGTGGTGCCGGTTCTTCAAACGGAACTGGGGGCATGCTTACAAAAATCAAAGCTGCAACTATTGCGACGGAATCAGGAGTTCCTGTTTATATCTGCTCATCCTTGAAGGCAGATGCAATGATTGAAGCGGCTGAGGAGACCAAGGATGGTTCCTACTTTGTTGCGCAAGAGAAGGGACTTCGTACCCAGAAACAATGGCTGGCCTTTTATGCTCAGAGTCAGGGTTCTATTTGGGTTGATAAAGGGGCTGCTGAAGCTCTCTCTCAACATGGAAAGAGTCTTCTCTTATCTGGTATTGTTGAAGCAGAAGGAGCCTTTTCTTACGGTGATATCGTGACAGTATTTGACAAGGAAAGTGGAAAATCGCTTGGAAAAGGACGCGTGCAATTTGGTGCCTCTGCTTTGGAGGATATGTTGCGTTCTCAAAAAGCCAAGGGTGTCTTGATTCACCGTGATGACTGGATTTCCATTACTCCTGAAATCCAACTACTCTTTACAGAATTTTAGAGGTAAATTATGGTAAGTACACAAGAACAATTTGAACAGGTACAGGCTGTTAAAAAATCGATCAACACAGCTAGTGAAGAGGTGAAAAACCAAGCCTTGCTAGCCATGGCTGATTACTTATTAGCAGCTACTGAGGAGATTTTAGCGGCAAATGCCCTCGATATGAAAGCGGCTAAAGGTAAAATCTCAGATGTGATGTTGGATCGTCTTTATTTGGATGCAGGTCGTATAGAAGCAATGGCAACTGGTATTCGTGAAGTGGTTGCTTTACCAGATCCAATCGGTGAAGTTTTAGAAACCAATCATCTTGAAAATGGCTTGGTTATCACAAAGAAACGTGTGGCCATGGGTGTTATCGGTATTATCTATGAAAGTCGTCCAAATGTGACGTCTGACGCGGCTGCTTTGGCTCTCAAGAGTGGAAATGCAGTCGTTCTTCGTAGTGGTAAGGATGCCTATCAAACAGCACATGCCATTGTCACAGCCTTGAAGAAGGGCTTGGAGACGACTACCATTCACCCAGACGTGATTCAACTGGTGGAAGATATTAGCCGAGAAAGTAGCTATGCTATGATGAAGGCCAAGGGCTATCTAGACCTTCTCATTCCTCGTGGAGGGGCTGGCTTGATTAATGCCGTGGTTGAGAATGCTATCGTACCTGTTATCGAGACAGGGACTGGGATTGTCCATGTCTATATGGATAAGGACGCAGACGAGGCTAAGGCTCTGTCTATCATCAACAATGCCAAAACCAGTCGTCCTTCTGTCTGCAATGCCATGGAAGTCCTCCTCGTTCATGAAGCCAAGGCAGCAAGCTTCCTTCCTCGCTTGGAGCAAGTGCTGGTTGCAGAGCGTAAGGAAGCTGGGTTGGAACCAATTCAATTCCGCTTGGATAGTAAAGCAAGTCAGTTTGTTTCAGGTCAAGCAGCCGAGGCTCAAGACTTTGACACCGAGTTTTTAGACTATGTCCTAGCTGTTAAGGTTGTGAGCAGTTTAGAAGAAGCAGTTGCCCATATTGAAGCCCATAGTACCCATCATTCGGATGCCATTGTGACGGAAAATGCGGATGCGGCAGCTTACTTTACAGATCAAGTAGACTCTGCAGCTGTCTATGTCAATGCTTCAACGCGTTTCACAGATGGTGGTCAATTTGGCCTGGGTTGTGAAATGGGGATTTCAACTCAGAAATTGCACGCGCGTGGTCCCATGGGCTTGAAGGAATTGACTAGCTACAAGTATGTGGTTACTGGTGATGGACAGATAAGGGAGTAAGAGATGAAGATTGGATTTATCGGTTTGGGGAATATGGGTGCTAGTTTGGCCAAGGCTGTTTTGCAGGCCAAGACGGGTGAACAGATTCTCCTTGCCAATCGTAGTCAAGCCAAGGTAGATGCTTTCATTGCAGACTTTGGTGGACAAGCTTCTAGCAATGAAGAAATATTCGCAGAAGCAGATGTGATTTTTCTAGGAGTCAAGCCTGCACAGTTTTCAGACTTGCTTACTCAATACCAGACCATCCTTGAAAAACGAGAAAGTCTTCTTTTGATTTCTATGGCAGCTGGATTGACCTTGGAAAAACTGGCTAGTCTTCTGCCAAGTCAACATCGGATTATTCGTATGATGCCAAATACCCCTGCTTCTATCGGTCAAGGAGTGATTAGTTATGCCTTGTCTCCTAATTGCAGTGCTGAGGACAGCGAGCTATTTTGTCAGCTTCTAGCCAAGGCTGGTCTCTTGGTTGAACTTGGGGAAAGCTTAATCGATGCAGCGACAGGTCTTGCAGGTTGTGGACCAGCTTTTGTCTATCTCTTTATTGAGGCCTTGGCAGATGCGGGTGTTCAGACAGGATTGCCACGAGAAACGGCTTTGAAAATGGCAGCCCAAACCGTGGTAGGAGCTGGACAATTGGTTCTAGAAAGCCAAGAGCATCCTGGGGTCTTGAAAGACCAAGTTTGTAGCCCAGGAGGTTCAACTATCGCTGGTGTAGCAAGCCTAGAAACACATGCTTTTCGAGGAACGGTCATGGATGCAGTTCATCAAGCCTACAAACGAACACAAGAACTAGGTAAATAAGAGGTAGTTTTGTCTGCCTCTTTTATGGTGGTTGATACTCTTCGAAAATCTCTTCAAACCACGTCAACGTCGCCTTGCCGTACTCAAGTACAGCCTGCGGCTAGTTTCCTAGTTT
>NZ_JUUO01000140.1 GCF_001074975.1 Streptococcus pseudopneumoniae
GGCTGTCGCTGAGACTCCTCTAGTAAAGAAAAATCACCAAATCCCTCGTATCATCAACCAAAAGATTGCTCAAAAGTTGATTGAAAAAACTTCTATGACCGCCATTGCCCATCAGCTGGCCATTTCAACTTCAACTGTTATTCGCAAGCTCAATGATTTTCACTTTGAGCATGATTTTTCTCGTCTGCCAAAGACTATGTCCTGGGACGAATATGCCTTCACTAAGGGGAAGATGAGCTTTATTGCTCAAGATTTTGATAATCTCAATATCATCACTGTTCTTGAGGGAAGAACACAAGCTGTCATCCGAAATCACTTTCTTCGCTACGATAGAGCCGTTCGATGTCAGGTGAAAATGATTACTATGGATATGTTTAGTCCTTATTATGACTTGGCTAAACAGCTTTTTCCGAATGCTAAAATCGTTCTAGATCGTTTCCATATTGTACAACATCTAAGCCGTGCTATGAGTCGTGTGCGTGTCCAAATCATGCATCAGTTTGAACGAAAATCCCATGAATACAAGGCTATCAAGCGCTACTGGAAACTCATTCAACAAGATAGTCGGAAACTCAGCGATAAACGTTTTTATCGCCCTACTTTTCGCATGCACTTAACCAATAAAGAAATCTTAGATAAGCTTTTGAGCTATTCAGAAGACTTGAAACACCACTATAATCTCTATCAACTCTTGCTTTTTCACTTTCAACATAAGAAACCTGACAAATTTTTCGGACTCATCGAGGACAATCTGAAGCAGGTTCATCCTCTTTTTCAGACTGTCTTTAAAACATTTTTGAAAGATAAAGAGAAGATTGTCAATGCACTTCAGTTACCCTATTCCAACGCCAAATTAGAAGCGACCAATAATCTCATCAAACTTATCAAGCGCAATGCTTTTGGTTTTCGGAACTTTGAAAACTTCAAAAAACGGATTTTTATCGCTCTGAACATCAAAAAAGAAAGGACTAAATTTGTCCTTTCTCGAGATTAGCTTTTTTTCAACCCACTACAGTTGACAAAGAGCCAAGTTTTTAATACCTGATGCTATGCGTTTTTGACTTTAAAGCTTATTTTGCTCTGTCTCTACTTTGAAGCAATATTTTACCCAGTATGTTTTATAATTTCTCGTTGATAAATCGGATAAACTGATTCCACCAAACTTTTAAGAAGAAGGCTTTTTCAACTTTCTTTTCTGCTACCATTTCGAAACTAGGACGTTCTGTGGTAATGTAACCTTGACCGATCAAGTCCTTGTCTTCATAAGTTAAATGGCCAACCACTGTTCCAGCTTCAAGTGGTGCGAGGATTGCTTTAGAATCAGGTGTGAATTGAATAGATTGGGAAGAGTGATTCCCACCACGTTCAATTAGATAGATATCCTCTGGGGCCACTGCAGTGACCGTATCTTCTTTTCCATCTTGTACAGGGACTTTGCTATCTTGATAGGCATCGCCTTGCTGAACGATTTTACGAAGTGTGAATGTAGAAGAAATATAATCCATTAGGGAAGATGTAGCTGTAAAACGAGAGTAAGGATTATTATCTTGATGATCTGCATTCAAAACAACGGTGATAACCCTCATGCCTTTTTCGACAGTAGTACCAACAAAAGATTCTCCAGCCTTATCTGTTGTTCCTGTTTTCAGTCCATCAAAACCACCACGGTAAGCAGGCATACCTTCTAACATGTAGTTGGTAGAGGTGATTGTCATTCCAGCAAAAGTAGAAGAAGGTTTTTTCGTTATTTCCAAGACTTGTGGGTACTTTTTGATGAGATTACGGGCAACGATAGCGACATCATAGGCACTGAGCTTATTTTCATCATCTTTATTAGACCCTGGGTAAATGTTATCTCCAAGAGTTTCGTTGTTCAGACCAGTTGTATTGACAACAGTGGCATCTTTTATTCCCCATTCCAGGAGTTTGGCCCGCATCATATCAACGAAGTTTTTTTCAGAGCCAGCAATTTTCTCAGCTAGGGCAATAGCGGCGCTGTTGGCACTAGATACCAGAGTTGCTTCAAGTAACTCTTCGACAGTATAATTACGGGCCTCCATGGGAACATTACTGGCTTCAGAATTTGTCGTCAATTGATAAGGATAATCAGAAATATCTACTGGGGTGGATAGTGTGATACTTCCATTTTCTAGAGCCTCATAGACAAGATAAACTGTAAGTAGTTTTGTTATAGAAGCAATTTCGACAGGTTGAGTTGCATCTTTCTCATATAGAATTTTACCAGTATTGGCCTCAACAGCAATCGCATGTTTAGCAGCAATATTAAAATCTTGGGCAGCAACAGTAGATGCTGCCCCAATTACGGATAGACTTAAGAGAGTAAAAATGATTTTTTTCATAGTAAGTTTATTCTAACATAAAGAAAAAAATATTCCCAGTTTCATGATAGAAGAAAGAAGCTTTTTTGAAAGTATGGTAAAATAGATGAATGGAGGTAGCTCATGTTTCGTAAGAATAAATTATTTTTTTGGACCAGTGAGATTTTATTAGTAACAATCATTTTTTATTTATGGAGAGAGATGGGGGCTATTGTCACGCCTTTTGTAAGCGTAGCGAACACCATCATGATTCCATTTTTATTGAGTGGCTTTTTATATTATTTGACCAATCCTATTGTAAATTTTTTACAAAAGTATTTCAAAATTAATCGTATTATTGGTATTCTACTAACCTTGTGTGCTTTGGTTTGGGGGCTTGTTATTGGGATAGTCTATCTCTTACCGATTTTGGTCAATCAGTTGACCAGCTTGATTGCGACTAGCCAGACTATCTATAGTCGTTTACAAGATTTGATTATGGATTTATCTACTTATCCAGCCTTTCAAAATTTGGATATTCAAGCGACTATTCAACAATTAAATCTATCCTATGTAGATATTTTACAAAATATCCTAAATAGCGTTACCAATAGTGTTGGAAGTGTTCTATCAGCTCTCTTTAGTACCGTTTTGATTATTATTATGACCCCTGTGTTTTTGGTTTATTTTTTGTTAGATGGTAACAAATTTTTGCCGATGCTTGAGCGTACTGTTTTAAAGAGAGATAAGTTGCATATTGCAGGTTTGCTAAAAAATTTGAATGCGACAATTGCTCGATACATTAGTGGAGTCGCAATTGATGCGATTATTATCGGTTGTTTGGCCTTTATCGGATACAGTGTTATTGGTTTGAAATATGCTTTGGTTTTCGCTATCTTTTCAGGATTAGCCAATCTCATTCCGTATGTGGGACCAAGTATAGGTCTGATTCCGATGATTATCGCAAATGTCTTTACTGATCCTCATAGAATGCTGATTGCAGTTGTTTATATGCTGATTATTCAACAAGTGGATGGGAATATCCTCTACCCTCGAATCGTTGGCGGTGTGATGAAGGTTCATCCAATTACGATTTTAGTATTACTTTTATTATCCAGTAATATCTATGGTGTCATTGGTATGATTGTCGCAGTACCAACCTATTCTATCTTAAAAGAAATTTCTAAGTTCTTATCACGTTTGTATGAAAATCATAAAATAATGAAAGAACGAGAAAGAGAATTAACTAAGTAAAAGTCAGGAAACCCCTGATTTTTCTTTTTGTTTAGCTAAGTGATAGGAGTATAAGTGTCGTTTAGATTAGCCGATTAAGAATAATTCACAAAAACTTTGTAAAACACTTGCAATTTAGCTAAAATTTGATAAAATAGTAAGGAAAGTTAGACTGTATTGCCTACTGTCTATCTATAAAATATATTTTATTGGAGGCTTTTACTCAAATGGCAAAAGAAAAATACGATCGTAGTAAACCACACGTTAACATTGGTACTATCGGACACGTTGACCACGGTAAAACTACCCTAACTGCAGCTATCACAACTGTTTTGGCACGTCGCTTGCCTTCATCAGTTAACCAACCTAAAGACTATGCGTCTATCGATGCTGCTCCAGAAGAACGCGAACGCGGTATCACAATTAACACTGCGCACGTTGAGTACGAAACTGAAAAACGTCACTACGCTCACATCGACGCTCCAGGACACGCGGACTACGTTAAAAACATGATCACTGGTGCCGCTCAAATGGACGGAGCTATCCTTGTAGTAGCTTCAACTGACGGACCAATGCCACAAACTCGTGAGCACATCCTTCTTTCACGTCAGGTTGGTGTTAAACACCTTATCGTCTTCATGAACAAGATTGACTTGGTTGACGACGAAGAATTGCTTGAATTGGTTGAGATGGAAATCCGTGACCTCTTGTCAGAATACGACTTCCCAGGTGACGATCTTCCAGTTATCCAAGGTTCAGCTCTTAAAGCTCTTGAAGGTGACTCTAAATTTGAAGACATCATCATGGAATTGATGGCTACTGTTGATGAGTACATTCCAGAACCAGAACGTGACACTGACAAACCATTGCTTCTTCCAGTCGAAGACGTATTCTCAATCACTGGACGTGGTACAGTTGCTTCAGGACGTATTGACCGTGGTACTGTTCGTGTCAACGATGAAATCGAAATCGTTGGTATCAAAGAAGAAACTTCAAAAGCAGTTGTTACTGGTGTTGAAATGTTCCGTAAACAACTTGACGAAGGTCTTGCCGGAGATAACGTAGGTGTCCTTCTTCGTGGTGTTCAACGTGACGAAATCGAACGTGGACAAGTTATTGCTAAACCAGGTTCAATCAACCCACACACTAAATTCAAAGGTGAAGTTTACATCCTTACTAAAGAAGAAGGTGGACGTCACACTCCATTCTTCAACAACTACCGTCCACAATTCTACTTCCGTACTACTGACGTTACAGGTTCAATCGAACTTCCAGCAGGTACTGAAATGGTAATGCCTGGTGATAACGTGACAATCGACGTTGAGTTGATTCACCCAATCGCCGTAGAACAAGGTACTACATTCTCTATCCGTGAGGGTGGACGTACTGTTGGTTCAGGTATGGTTACAGAAATCGAAGCTTAATTCGATTTAGTTCCCAGAAGAACAATTATTTAAGTCAGACATTGAAAGAATCTTGCTTTGCAAGGTTCTTTCTTTAAAAAATAAAAAGATAGACCTGGTAAAGTCCAGATCTATCTAATGAGTTATTTCCAAGTGACTAGTTCGCTCCAAACGCTAACATTCGATATAGTAGAGGTTTCACCAGCTGGAACCCATTTGTTGGTGCCTAAGTATCTAACTTCTAATTTACGAACATTTACTGTGTAAGATGCTTTTAGTCTAATATAACCATAAGTGTAGGGTGGTATGTTATGGGAGACTGAGTGAGTTAAACTAAGTCCAGCCCCAGACTCAGGAGCAGAAAAGCCAACACCTGCACTTAAAGTTAGGGTAGCTCCAACTTTTCCACCATAAGCAGTTGAACTTAGAGCTCCTGATGTAGCGCTACTCTTATAAGAGTGAGAGTAGCTAGTTCTATAGTCTGCAACACCAGTTTCATTAGAACGAGTTTGATACGTAGATTTAGACTCTAAATAGGCGTCTATAAGTTCAGTCGTATAAAATGACAATAACTCTCCTGTGTTGATATCTTTTACAACACGATTAGATACAATTTCATAATTTGTGCCAGGATAGACATTAGCAAAAACCGTAGATGTTGTGACTAAGAATAATAGACTTGATAGTACAGATAAAACAATATTTTCAGTTAAATAAGAAAAAGTTTCCTTTCTTCATGATCAAAAGATTATTTTTTCAATCCTTTGAAAGTCATAATGCAACCCGAAAGGATACTGAGAGTTCCTATAGGTCTCCAATATAGATGCCAAAAGAATAAATTTATTCTGCCTTTCAGTGTCTCATCGGGTCCGGCATAATAGGGGTTGATGTGAAATAATAAAAAACCAAAACATAAAACTATGACTCCGGTTAAGAATAAAATGTCCTTATTTACTTTCCTCATAAAACCTCCTTTTATTTAATTTAAAGCGCTTTCTATTATTAGTATACATCAAAAAAATAAAAAAACAAGTCTATTTATTTATTAATTTATATGGTATAATAAAATAGTTGGAGAGTTTTTCTATAGTTTTAAAACGCTGATATGAAACACCTTATATTTTGCAAAAGAAAAATCTTTCGTTCAAATAATAGCAATGGAAAAGTGAGCTGTATCCCAAAACTTAGATTTTTTCTGTCTGACTTTTGGGGTGCAGTTCACTTTTTACTACAATACTATGTAATTTTACAAAAAAGAGGCTAGATAAAAACTCAATTTTAGGAGAAAATGAAGTAAATCTTCTCACAATAAAATGCATCATATCAAGTTTTTTGCACACCTGATATGATGCATTTTTCTGATTTTAAAGACTTTTTGCCCAGCCTCAATGAGGGATTTATTTTACATAGAGTTCTTGATTTTTCAAGATAATTTCTCGTACACTTGCAAATTTCTTGAGTTTTTTGAGTTCTTCAGGATGGGTTACGAGAGTGATAACATAACCTTCCTTACCCATACGGCCAGTACGGCCAGCGCGGTGAGTGTAGGTTTCGATATCTCTTGGGACATCAAAGTTTACGACACATTCGAGGCTATCGATATCAATTCCACGTGCTAGAAGGTCAGTTGCAAGAAGCAGGGTTAGTTGCTTGTCTTTAAACTTTTCTAAGATGACTTTTCTAAATTTGACATTGACATCACTAGCGAGGGAAACAGCCAAGATATCTCGATACTGTAGTTTTTCTTCTGAACTTCCAAGGTCTGATAGGCTGTTAAAGAAGACCAGACCGCGGAAATCCTCAACATGAGCTAATTTTCGTAGCATGTCCACTCGGTGACGTTGATCCACCTGCATGTAGAAGTGCTGGATGTTGTCCAATTTTTGGTCAGAAAGATTAATGGTACGTGTGTTAAGCGCAATCTTCTCTTGGTCAAACTTGGTCGTCGCACTCATGTAGACGAGTTGGTGGTCACGAGGTGCGTAGTGAGTGATTTTCTCAACAAAGTGTATCTGAGAATCATCTAGCAATTGGTCGAATTCATCCAGGATTATGGTTTCCACATTCATCATCTTGATTTTTTTCAGTTTAATGAGTTCAAAGATACGGCCTGGGGTTCCAATTAGAATTTCTGGCCCCTTTTTAAGGCGTTCAATCTGGCGTTTCTGACTCGAGCCTGATAAGAAGAGTTGGGCAGTTAAGCCGATAGCTTCAGCCCACGTTTTACATACATCAAAAATCTGTCCAGCAAGCTCTGTATTTGGTGCTAGAATCAAGAGTTGTTGGGCTTTTTTCTTTTGTAGTCTGAGAAGACTTGGTAGAAGGTAAGCTAGGGTCTTACCAGTTCCTGTTGGGCTCACCCCTAGGAGGTTTTCTCCAGCAAGAAGGGGCTCAAATAGTTGGGTTTGAATGGGAGTGAATTCTTGGAAACCGAGTTGGTCACTCAGTTCTTGCCATTCAGTCGGTAGTTTGTTTTTCATTTTTCTGCCTCAAATCTAATGCCAGCACTCTGGCGCATGGTATATAGTAGCTCATGAACTGAACTTGCATCTTCCAGCCAAGTTTGGTAGAGATTCAGATCTGGTTGCTGGATCATGTGTGCAAATGCAGCGACTTCCTCAGTCATCGTATGAGGAGCCTGTTGGATAGGGAGTTGGATTTGATTTCCTTGATGGTCGGTAAAAATAGCCGAGCGAACATGCTCAATTGTGTTGAGCGTCAGGGTTCCATCTGTCGTATAAATCTCGCAAGGGAGATTGGAAGTGATGTTTTTTCCAGCCTTGATATGAACTTGATAGTCAGGGTAGAAGAGGATTCCGTCTCCATTCAGGTCAATACTATTGTCAAGCTGTTGAGCCTGATAGGTTGCATCCTTAGCTTTTCCAAAGAGACGAACGGCAGCGTAGAGGGGATAAATCCCCAAATCCATAAGAGCTCCACCAGAAAAACTATCTGAAAAGACATTGGGAGTCTGTCCAGCCAACAAGTCAGGCATCTTGGAAGAATACTTGGCATAGTTGAAATCTGCTCCCAAAATTTGTTTGTCTGCTAAAAAGTTTTTGATGATAGTGAAAGCTTTTTCATGGTAATTCCGAGCTGCTTCGAAGATAAAACAGTGATTTTTTTCAGCTGTTTGAATCAAATTCAGCCATTCTTGTGGCTGAGTGACAGCTGGCTTTTCAAGAATGACGTGTTTACCTGCAGATAATGCAGTTTTTGCCTGAGCAAAATGCAAGGAGTTTGGACTAGCAATATAGACCACATCAAAGGAGCTCTTGACTAAGTCTTCTAATTGATCAAAGAGCTGGATATCTTGATAGCGAGAAGCAAAGGTTGCTGCAGTTTCTAGTTTTCTAGAATAGACTGCGACCAACTGGTATTCTCCACTGGTATGGGCTGCTTCTATGAAGTGATGGCTGATAGCGCCTGTTCCGATGACACCTAATTTTAGCATAAATACTCCTTTTCCGATTTCAAATCCTTCTTTCATTATAACATAGATAGACGGGACTATCCAACAGAGGGTGAAAAATTTCAAATAAGCTACTAGGACTTTTCCAAAGAAAGTGGTACAATAATGAGATGAGTAAATGAAATGGGAGGGAAAATGAGATTATTACCTATAAGAAAAATATCACGTCAGTCTAAGAGGCTAGCGCTTTTTTTGACTTTTTGTGCAGGTTATGTAGATGCCTATACTTTTATTGTGCGAGGGAATACTCTTGTAGCTGGACAAACTGGGAATGTAGTCTTTCTTTCAGTAGAATTAATCCAAAATAATGTTTCAGATGTTAGGGACAAGGTTCTCACCTTGCTAGCTTTTATGATGGGGGTCTTTTTATTAACTGTTTATAAGGAAAAATTGAGAATTGTGAAAAAGCCAATTTTGTCATTGTTTCCTTTAGCAATCTTATCAATCATTATTGGTTTTGTGCCGCAAATTGTAGATAATATCTATCTAGTACCGCCCTTAGCCTTTTGTATGGGCTTGGTGACAACTGCCTTTGGTGAAGTATCGGGGATTGCTTATAATAATGCTTTTATGACGGGGAACATCAAACGGACCATGTTGGCTTTTGGGGATTATTTTAGGACCAAGCACACACCATTTTTACGTGAAGGGATTATCTTTGTAAGCCTGCTTAGTAGTTTTGTACTTGGCGTTGTCTTTTCAGCCTATTTGACGATTTTCTATAATGAAAAAACTATTCTTGGTGTTCCTATTATGATGAGCATTTTTTACCTCAGTATGCTTTTTGCCTCGTGGCGGAAAAAAGTAAAAGAAAAAGCTTCATTTTAGGTGTTATTACTTGTAAGAAAATAGGAGATATGCTATACTTGAAGAGTTGACTATGCACGTTCCTGTGCAACCGCACGAACATCGTTGCTTGATTATTCAAGTTTAAGTGGTTCGTCCCACGATGCTAGGCGAGTCTTCACAAAAAATTCGGGGAAACCCATAAAAATCATAGGAGGTGCATAATGAGCACATACGCAATTATCAAAACTGGCGGAAAACAAGTTAAAGTTGAAGTTGGTCAAGCAGTTTACGTTGAAAAATTGAACGTTGAAGCTGGTCAAGAAGTTACTTTTAACGAAGTTGTTCTTGTTGGTGGTGAAAACACTGTTGTCGGAACTCCACTTGTTTCTGGAGCTACTGTAGTTGGAACTGTTGAAAAACAAGGAAAACAAAAGAAAGTTGTTACTTACAAGTACAAACCTAAAAAAGGTAGCCACCGTAAACAAGGTCACCGTCAACCATATACTAAAGTTGTCATCAACGCAATCAACGCTTAATTTTAAGGAGAACACATGATACAGGCAGTCTTTGAGAGAGCCGAAGATGGCGAGCTGAGGAGTGCGGAAATTACTGGACACGCCGAGAGTGGCGAATACGGCTTTGATGTCGTGTGTGCATCGGTTTCTACGCTTGCCATTAACTTTATCAATTCCATTGAGAAATTTGCAGGCTATGAACCAATCCTAGAATTAAACGAAGATGAAGGTGGCTATCTGATGGTTGAAATTCCAAAAGATCTTCCTTCACACCAGAGAGAAATGACCCAGTTATTCTTTGAATCATTTTTCTTAGGTATGGCAAACTTATCGGAGAACTCTTCAGAGTTCGTCCAAACCAGAGTTATCACAGAAAACTAACACGGAGGAAAACATTATGTTAAAAATGACTCTTAACAACTTGCAACTTTTCGCCCACAAAAAAGGTGGAGGTTCTACATCAAACGGACGTGATTCACAAGCAAAACGTCTTGGAGCTAAAGCAGCTGACGGACAAACAGTAACAGGTGGATCAATCCTTTACCGTCAACGTGGTACACACATTTACCCAGGTGTGAACGTTGGACGTGGTGGAGACGATACTTTGTTCGCTAAAGTTGAAGGCGTAGTACGCTTTGAACGTAAAGGACGCGATAAAAAACAAGTTTCTGTTTACCCAATCGCAAAATAAAAAGGTCCAGTGAACCTTTTTATTCCGAGCCTTGAAATCTAAAGGCGAGGAAGCTAGAAGTAGCATTAAATAAGGCTTTCCGAGTTTTCGGAGAGCCTATTTTTTTGTTTTGATACCCATGCTGATACCCATATTTTAAAAACCAATGTAAGAAGCGAATTTATCAGCTACTTTATTTTACGTTGAATGTAAAACTTTTACAATAATGAATTTTATAAGGGAATAAGATATTGTAAAAATTGCTAAGATTTGATATTATAATTGTATCTGAGTAAGTAAGCAGGAATATGGAAAGGAGTGAACCTGTATGAAAAAGCTTATCACCATGATAGTCTGTTCAATCTCTTTTCTTGTTCTATCTGCTTGTGTCAGTAAGAAAAAACTTATTCTTCCTGAACCTGAAACTATTTCTGTAATTTCTCTGCAGAAAAAAACCTCTGAAGATATTAAAACTATCAACAAGAGAGAAGAAATTTCAAAATTGATTAAGGAGATACAGAGACAGTCAAAATCTACCTCTTTGGAGAGTGTAAATGATCAACCGACAAATGTTAAAGATTATATCATTATCAAGTTTTATCATCAGAATGAAGAAAAGGATAGTGTAGTCTATCTATATACTAAGAAGAAAAGACAGTATATTGAGCAACCTTATGCTGGTATTTGGCAAGTAAGTCCAGATATAGCCAATAGGATTAAAGAGTTTTTTTCTAGTTGATTTATAGGACAAAAGAAAATGTTAGAGGCTTTTCTTGCATCATATTATAAACGGTAAATCAACAAGATTTGCTGTTTTTATTTGTTTGAACCAAAATGAGGACTGAAAAAGACATTATTCTAATTCTTGTATTGGGTTGTTAGACTCTTCATTGGAATTTGAGGTAACTTCTAAAACTAACTTCCAGTTTCTCACCACCTAGCATTTAGTATGAGAAAAACGCG
>NZ_JUUO01000141.1 GCF_001074975.1 Streptococcus pseudopneumoniae
CCCCAAAAGTTAGACACTAAAAAACTAACTTTTGGGGTGTTTTATTATGAAATTAACTTATGAGGATAAAGTTCAGATCTATGAACTTAGAAAGCAAGGTCAAAGCTTCAAGCAGCTTTCAAAAAGATTTGGAGTGGATATTTCTGGACTAAAGTACATGGTGAAATTAATTGACCGTTATGGAATAGACAGTGTCAAAAAAGGAAAGAATCGTTACTATTCTTCAGAACTAAAACAAAAAATGATTGATAAAGTCTTACTTGAAGGTCGTTCACGAAGAAGTGTAAGCCTTGATTTTGCTCTCCCAAACCAAGGAATGCTTTCGAATTGGCTGGCACAATACAAAAAAAACGGGTATACTATTGTTGAGAAAACAAGAGGGAGACCATCTAAAATGGGACGTAAACCAAAGAAAAAAACTGAAGAGATGACAGATTTAGAACGTCTTCAAGCAGAAAGACAGAAATTGTTCGAGAATTAATTACTGATTTTTCGTTAGATATTCTTCTAAAAGCCATTAAACTCGCTCGTTCGACCTACTACTATCATGTGAAACAGCTAGACAAACCAGATAAAGATCAAGAGATTAAAGCTGAAATTCAATCCATTTTTACCGAACACAAGGGAAATTACGGATATCGTCGAATTCATTTAGAATTAAGAAATCGTGGTTATGTGGTCAATCATAAAAGAGTTCAACGCTTGATGAAGGTCCTTGGCTTAACAGCTCGAATTCGTCGGAAACGAAAGTATTCTTCCTACCAAGGAGACATTGGTAAGAAGGCAGAGAATCTCATTCAACGTCAATTTGAAGGCTCTAAACCAGTGGAAAAGTGTTATACGGATGTGACAGAATTTGCCATTCCAGCAAGCAGCCAAAAGCTCTATTTATCGCCAGTTTTAGATGGATTTAATAGCGAAATTATCGCCTATAATCTTTCTAGGTCACCAAACTTAGCACAAGTAAAAAAGATGTTAGAACAAGCCTTCACAAAGAAATACTACGAGAACACTATTCTCCATAGTGACCAGGGATGGCAATATCAACACGATTCTTATCATCAGATTTTGCAGGATAAGGGAATCCAACCGTCCATGTCACGTAAGGGTAATAGTCCAGATAATGGTATGATGGAATCCTTCTTTGGCATTTTGAAATCCGAAATGTTTTATGGTTATGAGGCTACCTTTCAGTCACTTGAGCAATTAGAACAAGCTATTGTAGACTATATTGATTATTACAACAACAAACGAATTAAGGTAAAACTAAAAGGACTTAGTCCTGTACAATACAGAATTAAATCCTTTACTTAAATTATCTGTCTAACTTTTGGGGGTCAGTACATTGCAAGTAGTTCTACCTTAATTTGTCAGTGATATTATACCAATTATTCGGAAATCCAAGTGTGTCCAATACAATGCCAGCTTCAATGGAGTGCGCTTTTTTATTTAGAGCTTTGGTTCTTTTAATAATAGTGTTATGTAATTGAGCGTATTGTGTGCACGCAAGTAGGCATTGCAAGGCAAGAAAAACATAATATACAGATTGTCTTGATGTATTGGCATTGTTATTGTAATAGTGGAAATAAGCTAGTTGTGGAAGATTCTCACGGCATTTATAATTGAAAAGCTTATTATTATGAGCAGTGATATTTCTAATTTCTAGTATATTTTTAATAATACTTTCTAAGGCCTTTCCGCTTAAAAGGTCTTTACTAGGTCTATTTTGGATGTATTCAATATTTTCTTGCAAGAATGGTGATAAATCTCTAGCTATCTGATTTTTTATATCAGTGTTTAGATTTCTATAAAAGTTAAATGCTTGCCCTAATGTAAGTTCATTTATGATAACCCAGAAAGGAACAACGCCATGTTGTTTATAGTGGTGTTTTATAGAATTGTTTTGCTTATCCCTATTATAATCATTGAGTATTCTAGCTAATATACTGATTAAGTTTGTAATTTGTGCGAGCCTTTTTGTATCTTTTTGTGTTTCAAAATTATTAATATCTAGATAAGAGTATGGCTTTGGATATGCTTCTGAAAAACGATATGCCAGTACGGATTTAAAGTGTTTTTCTGCATCTATAATTGCTTTTAAAAAAGCTGATTTAATTTCTTTATCGTAAAAGTGTGTTGCAGCTATTTCTCTAAAATCTGCACCAGTTATAAACTTATCTTTTGATGTTTGAAAAAACTTACTATATCCGTTGACGACGTTGTAATAGTTGTTAGTTAGAAGGTATCTTTTACATTCTTCTATGTTATCTATTTCTAAACCTCTAGACTGGAGAAGTTTTATTTGTTTATCTAATGTTTGAAATGGTTTCATATATGTTCCTTATATACAAAAACACCACCTAGTAGAACTAGGCGGTGTTTCGCGTACTCTGTTCCCTTGGGAGCAGAAACTCTTCTCATTGCCTAATAATACTGTAATTTTTAGTTTTTGTCAATCTTTTTGGTTTGTTTTTTAAAAATTTTTGAGTATCGAAAAACCTCAATGCTGGGAAAGTTCGCCTTTTTCGTCCTAAAACTGTCCCTTCCGTGTTGTTTCGTAGTCTAGTGATTCTTTGAAGAGGTCAGGTAGTCTTGAGCGTAGTTCATGATTCTCCTTTCTATTCTTCAATTTCCCCTGTTTTTGCACAATAGACTATGAAAAGATGGTTGCTATTGGCGAATGTGGGGAATTTTTTATTGTACGATGATTTCGCCAACAGGGATAATATCTTTTTGTTTTGAAGATTTTGCGATTAAGTCGTATTGATCAGCAGATTTTTCATACCCAAGGGAAAGAGTAGTATTGTCGTCTGGTAATTTTTTAGCAAACTCAGATATAGACATACGAATCAAAGTGATTGCGTTGTTTTGGTCAGTAGTAGCAGAATTAGAATTGACTGCATCCAGAGCTTCTTTTGCGCTATCTTTAGTCGTTCCAGTTAGCAAAATCATGATTGTATCATGCGGTTCGGATGAATCTGAATCGATTACGTTATTTTGAATTTTTACGCTTATTGCGCCAGTTGATTCAGGATCTAATTTTGATTTGATTTCAGAAATTAGATTATCGTATTTACTGTTATCTACTTTGGTTTTTGTGTTTGTTGAAGTAGTGTTTTTTTGCTCCATTTTTGGTTGCTCCGAGCTATTTTGGGTAGCTGATTGATTGTTAGAGCAAGCTACTAGAACGGTAGCAGAAAGTAAAATAGCTGATGTGCTTAGTAATTTTTTCATAAGTAGCCTCCTATATGCTGATGTTTCCTAATAAAAGATGGGGGATTTTTATAGAATCTTCTCAAAAACCATTGTGGCTTGAATACGGTCACCACCACCCAGTCCTTTGCTTCTACCATTGGCGGTTGTGATGGTATGCAGGCGATAACCTTTTGAAGCTTGTTTATTGATAACATCTTCTAATTCTGTAAGGTTTCCTGATCCAGTGCCGAAAAACTTTTCTTTCAAAGTTACCTGAAGGACAACGTAGTGTAGTCCATTTGCTCCAGAAGCAGTGGAAAAACTACCTTCTCATTTTACAGTATCCAAAAATCCCATGGGGGTTACTCCTTATCAGTGTTTTCAAATAATATTACTTGTCTTGATTTTTTTTGAATGAAACAGCGTCATTTTTAGCAAATTTTTTTGCAATGGTTCTAAGCAGTTCTCTTTCATCATCAGTGGAGAAAAAGTAGTTAAGCATCAATTCTAGAGCGAATGGATCAAGATGCTTTCTTAATTTTTCATAGTCATAAAAATCTAAATCGGTTTTTGACAATTGCATATAGTCAAATTCTTGCCATGAACGATACTCTCTTGGTGTTGGGATGTAACCATCAAATGGGTCTTTTTTACTATTTGAGTAATTTAGCAAGTAGCCAACACTTACTCCAAAGAAATCAGCTAATTGTTTTGCTTTTTCTGGTTTAATTTGGCTTTCTTCATTTTCCCAATTTTGAAGAGTTCGATAATGAACTCCGATATTTTCAGCTAATTCCTTTTGGGATAGCTTTTTTTCTTGTCTTAATTCTTTTAATCTATTCATGTTTTTCACGCCTTTCATAGATGATTATAAACTATTTTTTTAAAAAGTACATTTTTTTTGTGTAAAATTTAAAAAAATAGTTGACATTAGAAAAATAATTGTGCATTATACAATCGAGCACAGAAAAAATGTGCACCCTCCAACCTTTCACACTTTCAATCTATTCATGGAGGGAGATTTTTTAAGAAAGGAGGGAACCTATGAGTAAATTAAAAGGTTATCGAGTTATGTTAGGACTGACTCAACAACAGATGGCAGACAAGTTAAAAATTTCTTTACAGTCATATAATAACAAAGAATTAGGTAAAACGCCATTCAATGACAAAGAGCGCCTAGCGATTAAGTCAATGGTTGCAGAAATCAAACCAGACATAACCATAGACGAACTATTTTATAGTTAGAAAGGAGCGAACCAATGGAACTGGTTTACATGGACGGCAGAAAAGAGCCGTATACACTGAGCAGTATCGTAGCAGAATGCACTGGATTGCAACATCACACAATAACCAAGACAATCCGCAAACATCAAGCAAGGTTTGAAGGGTTCGGAAAGGTTGGATTTAAAATCCAAGCTATGGAAAGTGGCCAGAATACTAAGGATTATATTTTGAATGAGCAACAAGCGACCTTGTTAGTTACATTCTTAAAAAATACTGAGCAAGTGGCCAACTTCAAAACCAACCTAGTCAAAGCCTTCTTTGAAATGCGTGATGAGCTTTCTAAACGTTATCTTCAAAGAGAACTGGAAAAGCCAAAGCGCAAGACCTTAACCGAATCTATCAAATCATGGGAGAAAGCACCTAAGCATGCCTATAGTACCCTTACAAACTTATTGCTAAAGGGAGCGACAGGGAAAAACAAAGCTCAACTCATGCAAGAGCGAGAAAGTGAAAACGGTATTGACAGTTTAACCAGTGATGAACTGGCCAACTACCAACGTTTGGAAGATATGGCAATAGCTATGATTAACTTGAATAGGGGATATTCAGAAATTAAGGAACTAATTTTTAAAGTATAGGAGTATAGAAAATGGAAAATGAATTTAAGACAGTTACAAATTCCAAGGGGTTAGAAATTCCCAAGTATTCCAAGGATTTTAAAAAGCTAGTTGAGAAAGACAGACAACTAGCCGAATATCTTTGTATGAATTACGAGAACTTGGACAGTGAAGACCTGGGCGCATTTCTTGAAACGGTGGAGCAGGGATTCAGCTGGATTCTGGATCTTATCGAAAGCAAAGACTTGCTTTATAAACCAAAGTCAGGTAGTAATCATGCAAAAAGAAAATAAAAAAATCACTTGCTCAAATTTTAGACGAGGCGAGCAAGCGACACAATTCAGGGTATAGAAATTTTTTCTATGCTCTGATTATAGCAAAAAAAATTTATTCTATCAAATATCTAAAGAAAAACCGAAGAGCAGGCAAGCAATTAGAAAAGGTTTTGAAATCAAGTGCTGACAGGGTGATTCTAAGGCCTTGTTTAGCTGAAAGATGGGTAAATACTCACGAAACACCGCTACAAGCGTTCGCCAACTTGGGGCAATCGCTCAGCGTTTGGAGTGGTGAAGCATACCATATAGAAAACAGGCAAGAAAAAGGAAATAATATGACAGTAAATACAAATGATGTTCTAGTAGATTATGAGGGCCTTTGTTATCAGTTAACTGATACTCTACTAGTCTTAGAAATGGCTAGCATGGAAGATAGTAAACAATCATCAGCGTTACTAAATACAGTAATCCAAGCTATGAACCAGCTCATTTCAGAACATACTCAACAGGCTAATGACTATAGAAAGGGGATAAAACATGAATGAGTTAGATTTAACTAACATACAGGCGGTTATCTTTATTGTGGTAGCTATTGGTTCACTACTCTATCTAAACCACCTAGACCGCCAAAAAAGCGCCCAAATCGAGCTAGAGAGTACACAGACGATAGAAACGACTAGCGAGGAATTAAACCCTGATTATGGGCGATATATTCAGCTTGCAGGTATTAAGCCATGGGGGTACTAAGATGTTTGAAAAAATGATTGAAGATTTAAAGTCTAAGATTTTGGAAGCAGTGGAACGGTATTTAAAAAGCCATGAGAAAGTACCACAAAAGAGATTAGATTTGATCAGCAAGGTGGAACTAAAGGAAGAACTGGGCATAGGAGATAAAACCTTGACAAAATGGGAAGGTGCAGGACTACCACAGTATATACCGCCTATTGAAGATGCTAGAAAAGCATATTATAAAATCTCAGACGTTTTAAAGTTTTTGGGGGTAGATGATGGCAAAGACTAAAGTATATTTTTGGTTAAAAATTGATAAGAAATTTTTTGACAACCTATTTATTAAGCGACTAAAAAGTATGCCTGGTGGGTACACTATGATAGTGATTTATATCCGTCTTATGTTAGAAAGTCTTGAAAGTGATTGTATTCTGTACTACGA
Source organism: Streptococcus pseudopneumoniae (assembly GCF_001074975.1). GTDB lineage: Bacteria > Bacillota > Bacilli > Lactobacillales > Streptococcaceae > Streptococcus > Streptococcus pseudopneumoniae_D. The sequence goes on from NZ_JUUO01000141.1 coordinate 6,483, forward strand.
AGGGTACTTTGCAACCCTAAAAGAAGAACTGGCCTTGAAATTAGATGTTTCTGAGGATGATATATCTATGACTATAGCTTATTTTACGCAATGTGGCCTGATTCAGATTGATGAAGATAAAAATGCCGAGTTAACACAAGCAAAAGCTTTGGTACAACAAGAAACAAACCACGCTGCATATATGAGAAGCTACCGCAAAGAACAACAAGATAAAGAAAAAAATCTTACATTGTTATCTAATAATTTTACAACGTTATCTACATGTAAGACAGAGAAAGAGAAAGAGTTAGAGCAAGATTTAAAGTTAGATATAAATAAAGAATATATAGTCGAGGGAACCTCGCCTAATGAGCAAAGCTCACCTTTCACTTTTCCTACTTGGCTTGAAGAAACAGCTGTAAAAGATTTAGAGAAAACAAAACATAAAGAACTTTGGATTCCCATTGTTTATCTGAATCAAGTAGCTAATAAGCGGTATAAGTTTGTTGATAAGACAAAAAGGCTTTTACTAGCACGATTCAAAGAAGGCTATACACTTGATGATTTTAAACAAGTGATAGATATTAAAACGGCAGAATGGAAGGATAGTCCTGAATTTTCTAAATATCTGAGACTAGAAACACTTTTCGGATCTAAGTTTGATGGTTATTTGAATCAAAAGCCTAAAACCATAAAAGGGAAGTCAGAAGACAACTTCCCAGATCTACCATTTTAGGAGTTACAAAGATGAAGGAACAATTTAAAGAATTTAATAACAGAAAAATATCGGATACGGTTTGCGATATTCACCAGGTAAATTATTGGGAAATTTCTGTACCGGTTTTAGGGAGTTCAGAAAGAAAAGTACAAGCTTTTTGTCCGGAGTGTGTGAAGGGAGAGATTAAACAAAAAGAGAAAGACCTATTGCAGCAGTTTGAGGACAGACAGGCTTACTTTAAAACTTATGATGTCTTAATGCGTGATAGTACCATCCCTAACGAGTTGAAGGGAGCGACGTTTGATAATTTCTTTGTTAAGACGACAGAGGAGCGTCAGATGTTAGAGTTTGCAAAGGGGCAAGCCCAAAAGTACCTTGCAGGTATGACGGGAAATACTTTAATTAGTGGTAGTACAGGAATAGGGAAAAGTCATTTATCTCTTGCACTTGCTAAAGAAATCAATGAAAGTTTCAGGGAGAAGAACGAGCCAAAGAGTGTTTTGTTTGTCAGCCTAACCGAGATTATCAAGCAGATAAAAGAAGGATGGGCATATGGAAGAAATGCAAACTTAACAGAGTATGAGGCAGTTAAAAAGCTTGTTGATGTAGATTTTCTAATCATCGATGACCTAGGGGCAAAAAATGGGACAGTAACACCTAAGAGTGACTGGGAACAGGATTTCTTGTTTGATATTATCAATAATCGAGAAACTACGATTTTCAACACGAACCTAGATAGTAGTGAACTGCGGACGGTATACAATGCTAGAAATTCAAGTAGGATTTTGAAAGGTTTAGAAGGGAACACTTTCAAGGCTTTCACGATCAAAGACAAGAGATACACTATAAACACAGTGAGGAGAGAATATCAATGAATGATGATAAAATGCGATTTGCAACAGAAAAAGGCTTTGTTGTCTACGAAAAATGTGGTATAATAGAGATAGAAAAAGTTCCAAGTTTTGGAGAAATTACTTTATTCTACTCAGATGGGAAATTTACCCATCTAGTCAAAAAAGAAACTAAAAAATAAGTCTATTGAGAACAACTCAGGGGCATACCGTAAGCATAAGATGCTAGTGGTATGCCCTTTTTGTTTGCATAGAAAGGGGGTGAGAGCAATGTCAGGAGATACTTCTTTAGGGTATGTAATAGCCAATAAATTTTCTATGGATCCAGATAAAAGACAGAAAATCTTTTCTCAGTGTAAAAAAGAAGACGCTAGCTTAGAACAACGGAAACAAGAAATACTAGAAAAATATGTTAAAAAACAAGACAAATCAAAATCTAGAAAAAATGATTCTAAAGGCTCGGAGAGTCATAAAAGAAAAGCTAAGAGCTAAGAACTTTAGAAAAAATTATAAACAAAAATCAGATATTAAAAGATAAAGGAGCAAAAAATGACAACTAACTTAGTTAAACAAAAAGAAAATCTAGAAGCTTATATCCGAAGTACAGGTTATAACACTAGAGGGATGAACGTAGAAAATAATCATGTACTAATTGAAAAACCAATCCTTGATAGTTACGAAGATGAACATCAACGTAAAGAACTGGTTGATCTAGTAAATGTTATTGAGACTCGTACCCGTGGTGGGAAGTATGAAGTAACTGACTTTGAATCTGATTCATTACAAGAAGTTAGCGAAAATTCGGTTGAGAGAACAGAAGCAGATAAAAAGAAAGCTATCAGCGTTGATTATTTAGTTAAATTATTCAGTGGAAAACTTGATTTTTCACAGGAGCAATTAGATGATGGCCAATATAATTTAACGGATTTTCTTGGTAAGAAGATTATTAAATTAAAACGTAGAACACGAAATAGAGAGATTGGGAAAATTCTCCAAACTGCGAAAGTACAGACCGCTACAAGTCTGGACGACTTGAAAACTATTGTTTCTTTAATCAATCCAGAGCGCAATGTATCTATGGTTATTAGTCAATCACTATTTAGTGTCTTAGAAAAAATGAAAGATACTTCAGGAAATTATCTTCTTAAAGTTGATAAAGAGACGGGAACAAGTGAAACATTCTTTGTAGATAACTTTTTAATTGTAGATGATGCAACATTAGGGAATAAAGGTGACAAAAAAGGCTTTATCGGAGATCTAGAAAACTTTGTTACTTTGTTTGATCGCAAGAAAGATACACTTAGTTGGGTGAATGCGAATGGCTATTTTGGGAAACGGTTGATTTTACATACCCGATTTGATGTAAAAAAAGTTGAAAAAGATTGTGGTTACTTTATTCAATGGAACTAGGAGAAAGAAATGGATATTAATCAAGTATTTGAAACACTGGATGATCTAGATGATAAAAAAAGTAAGATTAATTCAGCACGAGAACAGTTAAGCGAAAAAAGGAAAAACCTTTTAGGCAATCAAACAGTTTCATTTGAGAATATAGATTCTTTTTTGTCAAATAACTTAGAATCTTTAGAGCAGCTGGAAAAGATGGAAAAAGCTATTAATGGCCTTCAGGAAAAATTTGATAGTGATTTTTCAGAAGCTAATGCAGTCATCTTTGAATACATTTTTAAAGAAACTAAGCAACGGATGGAAACTAAGAAGATCTATAAACAATACCGAAAGAAACTTAGACAAATTCTGGACGCATATGATGAAATTCAAGAACTGAAGAAGGATGTGGAAGAAATCCATACAGGTGTAGTCAGAGAAATAAGTCAGAAACATTCTCTATTGCTATATCGAACAGAAGTAAGTCCGCTTACTGTCCTACCATTCTTAAACCCTGATTCTAGCGGATGGATTAATTTTTCTAAGGAATATCGGGACATTAAAGAGTATTTAGAAAAATAGGGAACAAATTAAGTAAGGCTAGTGATATATGGATGAAACAGAAGAAATATCGCTAGTCCTACTTTTATGCTTTACTAAGTTTCACATAACAAAGTAAGCATAAACTGAAAAGAAGTAATAGCTTGAAAGCAAGGTATATCAGGGGTTTACAGAATGGAGTGAGTTTCACAGAATGTAAGATATGAGAAACTGGGGAATAAATTAGAGGGATACTTCTTTAGATTGTCATATTGAATAGTTGTCAAACTTAAAACAATGATACCTAGTAAGTGGAGTGTTGAAAGGTTTTTAAGCTGTTTGTCAGTTTGACAGAATGCAAGATAAGAAATTTTTAAAATTGAAGTGGGGGGACTTGACTATGTATGAACTGAGTAACAGAGACTTGGACGAGATTGATAATGAATTAGAAAGATATAGAACGCTTGCTAATAAAATTTATTTGAGAAGACAGGAACTAATACATAATAAGAAACATAGCGCTGAAGATTATACAGGTGGTAAAGGCAAGACAGTATATAGTCCTACTGAAGCAACCATTATTAGAATTGAAGAAGACCAAACGCTAAGATATTTAGAAGGCTTCAAACTAGTTGTAGATACCTTGATGGAAAACTTAATTGAAAGTGATCTAGTCATTTTTAAAATGAGATTTTTAGAAGCTGGTGTGACCTGGGAAGACGTGGCAGAGAAACTAAATAAAACTACTCGTTATATAAATAGCCGTAGAAAGGTAATCGCTAAAAGATTTGTTGAGTTGAAAGGATATTGACTCCCCCATCTTTAAAAAAATCTTTCTGGCCAGTAGGGTACCGGTGAAGGGAACTTTTTCCAAGTCGGAGACCTCCAGACAAAAAGGGGGTAAAAACTGAGTGATTCAGAAAGATTGGCTCAATTTTTAAAAAATAGGCTATGTTCAGAATAATAGATTACAGTTTTTAAGAGTGAAGAAAAAATGGCAGGTAGAAGAGAGTAAAATTATAGTTCAAAATTTGACTTTTTTCATTTAATTATCTATTCTGTACTTAGATAAAAACAATTGAGTTTTTAAATTATTTTATAGTAGTATCACTATAATTTAAGAAAGGATGATTTGTAGATGCTTTATAACATTGAAAAAATTATTGTTTTTGGATTGATTGTAGGAATTATCTTAGTGATGCTTGGAGTTCCAATTTATCTTGTGAAAATCTGCTTATTCTTAATTCAGTTCACTTTGATTGTAATTACAATTTGTCTTAAGATTGATGCATTGAAAGAATAGTTGAAAAATCTCAGATAATTCTGAGTTTTTTCCTTTTCTTTACGCATATTTAAGAAGGAAGAAAAAAATGAACATTTTAAATATTGAACTTACGAGCATTGAAGAAACTAAACTAGAGTTTGAATACTAAGTAGAAGTTGTCAATATTAAAAAAATTACACCCTCGAATTAGTGTCTAATTCGGTACAAATGTATGAAATGAAAATGCTGTGGAAGATATGTTATAATATTACTAGGTAATAAAAAAAGCACGTTTGATCGTGCTAGTTTCCTGCCTGCTGAACTCGTCAATATTACGCCCCTTTAGGGCTCTTTTTTGTGGACTTTTTTAGGAACTTTCAAGAAAAACTAAGGCGATTTAATGCCTAATTGTTTTTGAAGAAAGTCAGTATTTTCAAGGGTTGAGCTCTAAAAATTTGACTTATAGAGCGTTAAATGATAGTATAGTCAAAGATAGTCAAGGTTTAAAGAGAGAGGTGGGTTTGTAATGAGATTTAAAAATACATCGGATCATATTGAGGCCTACATCAAGGCGATTTTAGATCAATCTGGAATTGTGGAGTTGCAACGGAGTCAGTTGGCAGATACCTTTCAGGTTGTTCCTAGTCAGATTAACTATGTAATCAAGACACGCTTTACGGAAAGTAGAGGCTACTTGGTTGAAAGTAAGCGTGGTGGAGGAGGCTATATTCGTATAGGACGAATTGAGTTTTCTAGTCATCATGAAATGCTCCGGGAGTTGCTTTACTCTATTGGTGAGCGAGTTAGTCAAGAAATTTACGAAGATATTCTGCAGCTTTTGGTTGAGCAGGAATTGATGACTAAGCAGGAGATGAATTTGCTTGTGACAGTAGCTTTGGATCGCGTTCTAGGAGAAGAAGCTCCAGTTGTTCGTGCTAATATGCTACGACAGGTCATACAAGAGGTAGATAGAAAAGGGAAGTAAGATGAACTATTCAAAAGCATTGAATGAATGTATCGAAAGTGCCTACATGGTTGCTGGCCATTTTGGAGCTCGTTACCTAGAGTCATGGCACTTGTTGATTGCCATGTCCAATCACAGTTATAGTGTGGCAGGGGCAACTTTAAATGATTATCCATATGAGATGGACCGTTTAGAAGAGGTCGCTTTGGAACTGACTGAAACGGACTATAGCCAGGATGAAACCTTTACGGAATTGCCGTTCTCCCATCGTTTGCAGGTCCTCTTTGATGAAGCAGAATATGTAGCGTCAGTGGTCCATGCTAAGGTGCTAGGGACAGAGCATGTCCTCTATGCGATTTTGCATGATGGCAATGCCTTGGCGACTCGCATCTTGGAGAGGGCTGGTTTTTCTTATGAAGACAAGAAAGATCAAGTCAAGATTGCTGCTCTTCGCCGAAATTTAGAAGACCGGGCAGGCTGGACTCGTGAAGACCTCAAGGCTTTACGCCAACGTCATCGTACAGTAGCTGACAAGCAAAATTCTATGGCTAATATGATGGGGATGCCCCAGACTCCGAGCGGTGGTCTCGAGGACTATACGCATGATTTGACAGAGCAAGCTCGTTTTGGCAAGTTGGAGCCAGTCATCGGTCGGGACAAGGAAATCTCGCGTATGATTCAAATCTTGAGTCGTAAGACCAAGAACAATCCTGTCTTGGTTGGAGATGCTGGTGTCGGGAAAACAGCTCTGGCGCTTGGTCTTGCCCAGCGTATTGCTATTGGGGATGTACCGGCAGAAATGGCTAAGATGCGCGTGTTAGAGCTTGATTTGATGAATGTTGTTGCGGGTACACGTTTCCGTGGGGATTTTGAAGAGCGCATGAATAATATCATCAAGGATATTGAAGAAGATGGTCAAGTCATCCTCTTTATCGATGAACTTCATACCATCATGGGTTCTGGTAGTGGAATTGACTCAACTCTGGATGCGGCCAATATCTTGAAGCCAGCCTTGGCCTGTGGAACTTTGAGAACGGTTGGTGCGACCACTCAGGAAGAGTATCAAAAACACATCGAAAAAGACGCAGCCCTTTCTCGTCGATTCGCCAAAGTGACGATTGAAGAGCCAAGTGTGGCAGACAGTATGACCATTTTGCAAGGCTTGAAGGCGACTTATGAGAAACATCACCGTGTACAAATCACAGATGAAGCGGTTGAAACAGCGGTTAAGATGGCTCATCGTTACTTGACTAGTCGTCACTTGCCAGACTCTGCTATTGACCTTTTGGATGAGGCAGCGGCAACAGTGCAAAATAAGGCAAAGCATGTAAAAGCAGACGATTCTGGTTTGAGTCCAGCTGACAAGGCCTTGATGGATGGCAAGTGGAAACAGGCAGCCCAGCTAATCGCAAAAGAATTGGAAGTGCCTGTCTATAAAGACTTGGTGACAGAGTCTGATATTTTGACCACCTTGAGTCGCTTGTCAGGCATCCCAGTCCAAAAACTGACCCAAACAGATGCCAAGAAATACCTGAACTTGGAAGCTGAACTCCACAAACGTGTCATCGGGCAAGATCAAGCAGTTTCAAGCATTAGCCGTGCCATTCGCCGCAACCAGTCTGGGATTCGCAGTCACAAACGTCCGATTGGTTCCTTTATGTTCCTAGGACCTACGGGTGTCGGTAAGACCGAATTGGCCAAGGCTCTGGCAGAAGTTCTTTTTGATGACGAATCAGCCCTTATCCGCTTTGATATGAGTGAGTATATGGAGAAATTTGCAGCCAGCCGTCTCAATGGAGCTCCTCCGGGCTATGTAGGTTATGAAGAAGGTGGGGAGTTGACCGAGAAGGTTCGCAACAAACCATATTCCGTTCTCCTTTTTGACGAGGTAGAGAAGGCCCATCCAGACATCTTTAATGTTCTCTTGCAGGTCTTGGATGATGGTGTCTTGACCGATAGCAAGGGACGCAAGGTTGACTTTTCAAATACCATTATCATCATGACGTCAAACCTTGGTGCAACTGCTCTTCGTGATGATAAGACAGTTGGTTTTGGGGCAAAGGACATTCGTTTTGACCAGGAGAATATGGAAAAACGCATGTTTGAAGAGTTGAAAAAGGCTTATAGACCGGAATTCATCAACCGTATTGATGAGAAGGTGGTCTTCCATAGTCTATCGAACGACCATATGCAGGAAGTAGTGAAGATTATGGTCAAATCTTTAGTGGCAAGTTTGGCTGAAAAAGGCATTGACTTGAAATTACAAGCTTCCGCACTGAAATTGCTGGCAAATCAAGGATATGACCCAGAGATGGGAGCTCGCCCACTTCGCAGAACCCTGCAAACAGAAGTGGAAGACAAGTTGGCAGAACTTCTTCTCAAGGGAGAATTAGTAGCAGGCAGCACACTTAAGATTGGTGTCAAAGCAGGCCAGTTAAAATTTGATATTGTATAAAAAAGCGAGGTCGGGAACTTTTCCCGACCTCTTTATGTACCATCATGAGATGGCTTTTCTGTTGCGACTGTTTTTAGATGTGCCTATCTTTCTTAGGATTACTCAATATGTGAGTAAAGAAGTCTTTGTATTTATATTTTAAATAGGTTTCGTGTAAATACAATAAAGCTATATCTACAATCATAAAAATGATTATTAAGTAAAATAAATCAAATGTAGTCTGAGCGTAGCGAATTGCAGACTGATACGACCAGAAAGCTCCCAAAATCAACCAAGGCAGATACTTGTAATACTTATTTAGCATAAGAGTGCACCTCCAATATCCTATTTCAATGTTATTATATTCCTTTGCACTTAACAATGCAAGCGTTTACACAAAAACAAATTTAATTTTTAATAGGAAAATCTACGGTTTTTCTGTTTTATTACGAATAGAAGAGTAGGAGGAGTAAATCTATCTAAGGTATTTAAGATTTTTAAAATAGTTTAGATAAATTGTTGACATATTTAACTCACAATGTTACGATTATGTTACAAAAATATTTCTTTATATTTCTAAAATATTACAAAGGAGTAGAAAAATGAAAAAGAAAACCTATATCAAATTGATGGCAGCGACTGTATTGGCTTCTACCTTGCTATTAGGAGCTTGTGGAAATAAAAAGGAAACAACTCAAGCAAGCAGTTCCGCTAAGACAAGTCAATCATCAAGTTCTAAAGTAGCTTCTTCTAGCAAAGAAAGCAAGACTCAGAAGTCCTCAAGTTCAGCTTCATCTGAAAAGGCCAAATCATCTACTGACCAGTCTTCAGCAAGTGCAACACTATCACAAGCGGCACCTGCAACAGAGCAAAGACAAGGTCAAGAAGTGGCTAATCAACAGGCAGCTAGTCAACAAACTCCTGCTCAGGCTCCTTCAACTCAACAGGCTTCTCAAACTCAGTCTAACCAATCAAGCTATGATCCTACAACTGACCGCAAAATTCAAGGCAAGCAAGCAGAGCAAAATAAACGCTACAAGGGTGTTTTAACCATGGTAGATGGTGATTTCTCAGCTGCAGCGGGCAATTGGAAGGGAGCTAATGGCGAAACCATCACAGTTTCATCAGGAGGTCAATTTACAGTAGAATCTGCTGATGGAAAGAAAGAAAACTACTCTATCAAAGGTTATTCTTATACTCTTGACGATGGTAAGTATAATGCCAAAATCGGTGGAGGAAAAATCATCCAAATTACAACAGGAGCGGATGGTAAGGTTTCCAGTGTTGCTTTGAGTCAATAATAGCTCTCAGTATTTGAATTTTTACAATCAAAGAAAATCCGTCAGCTCAATAAGAGTTGACGGATTATTTTATACTTGTACTTGGGTTAAAGATTCTTCTGTAGTAAGAACTTGAGCAAACTCATCTTGTAGAGAAAGGAGATTAATTTCATGGATAGTATCAGGAGAGATGACTTGACCGTTTTTGTTAGCTAGGGTAAAACTGGCAGTAGCATCTGCTAGTAAAGTGACTTCAAAACCAAGATTTGCTGCCATTCGTGTCGTAGTAGATACACAATGAGGCAGAGTCAGACCAGCAAGGACTAAATGACAAATCTGATTTTTTCGTAAATATGTTTCAAGATTTGTTCCAATAAAGGCGCTATTAACCGTTTTTTGAAAGACAGGTTCGGAAGCAACTGGTTCAAATCCACTTTTAAATTCTTGATTTTGTTTGTTATGAAATTGCGACTGGGGATTGTCAGATATGTGTTGAATGTGTAAGACTGGAAGACCGTGTTTACGAAAGTATCCCAGTATCCTCAATGCTTGGTGTTCAGCTTGAGGGTTGTTTCGTTCTCCCCAAATAGGTCTATCAAATGCTTTTTGCATATCGATAATCACTAGAGCAGTATGAACCATTTTAAGCCTTATCTAACTGCAAGAGAGCCTCAATCTCTGCTAGGGTACTAGCTTGTGAAATGGCTCCACGTAGTTTGGCTGCGCCAGATGTTCCACGGAGGTAGTGAGGAGCGAGGCCACGGAATTCACGAACTGCGACATTTTCCCCTTTGAGGTTAATCAAGCGTTTCAAGTGTTCGTAGGCGATTTTCATCTTATCTTCAAAGGTCAAATCAGGGAGGATTTCTCCTGTTTCAAAGTAGTGGTTGATTTGGTTGAAGAGGTAGGGATTTCCCATGGCAGCGCGGCCAATCATGACTGCGTCAGCACCGACTTCTTCGATACGTTGTTTGGCTTCTTGGACCGTACGGATGTCACCGTTGGCGATGAATGGAATCTTGGTCAAAGCTTGAGCGACCTTGTGAAGGGTCTCGAGGTCTGCGTGACCTGTATACATTTGTTCACGGGTACGGCCATGCATAGCAAGGGCAGAAACACCTGCAGCTTCAGCGGCCAGGGCATTTTCTACTGCCAGAGACGGGTCAGCCCAGCCTGTACGCATTTTGACAGTGAGTGGGATATCAAGGACAGACTGAACCTTGTTGATGATAGAGTAAATCTTGTCAGGATCCTTGAGCCACATAGCGCCAGCTTCGTTCTTCACGATTTTGTTAACTGGGCAGCCCATGTTGATATCCACGATATCGGTTTTGGTGTTTTCTTGGATGAATTCTGCTGCGCGTGCTAGGCTGTCTTCATCGCTACCAAAAAGTTGGATAGAGACTGGGTTTTCGCCTTCATCGATATGAAGCATGTGTAGGGTTTTTTCGTTGTTGTATTGGATTCCCTTGTCAGAGACCATTTCCATGACAACGAGTCCAGCTCCGAGCTCTTTTGCGATGGTACGAAAGGCTGAGTTGGTCACACCAGCCATAGGTGCTAAAACGGTACGATTGGGAATCTCAACATTGCCAATCATAAAGGGTGTATTAAGATTTGTCACGAATGAGTTCCTCCAGGTCGTTTTCATCAAAGTTGTAAGTTGTTTGGCAGAATTGACAAGTGATTTCAGCCCCGTGGTCTTCCTCTTTCATTTCCTGCAAGTCTGAGTTTGGAAGGCTGGCAAGAGCGTTCATAAAGCGTTCATGACTACAGTCACATTGGAAACGGATTTCTTCTTCAGATAGACGCTTGTAGGCTTCGTCACCGTAGATTGCCTTGAGAAGGGATTCGATATGGTCTTCACTTTCGAGAAGCGTTGAGATAGCTGGCATTTCTTGGATGCGTTTTTCAAAGCGGGCAATCTCTTCTTCCTTGGCTCCTGGCAAGACTTGAACTAGGAAACCACCTGCAACCTTGACCTTGTCTTCTTCGTCTAAAAGGACATTGAGACCGACTGCTGAAGGAGTCTGTTGGCTTTCAGTCAGGTAAAAGGCCAGGTCTTCACCGATTTCTCCAGAGATGAGGGGAGTCATAGAGTTGTAAGGATTTCCAATGCCGTAGTCTGTGATGACGAGGAATTGGCCGTTTCCAACAAAAGGTCCGACTAGGACTTCACCAGTTGCAGTCTTTTTGATGTCGACACCAGGATTTTGAACGTATCCTTTGACATTCCCCTTGGTATCAGCGACGGTGATGATGGCACCTAGGGAGCTAGATCCCAGCACCTTAACTGTTAGTTTGGTATTTCCTTTTTCATTGGCTGCGAGAATCTGGCTAGCGATAAGAGTTCGACCAAGCGCTACAGTTGAGCTAGCTTGGGTTTGGTGTTTTTCTTGAGCAGTGCGGACGGTTTCTGTGCTATCAAGGACAAAAGCACGAAAGGCTCCGCTTTCTGATATAGTTTTAATAATTTTATCCATAGCTACTATTTTAGCATAAAAATGCCCAAAGGGGGAGCCGTGTGTTTGCTGATTTTCAGGATAATGGACTGGGAATTTAGCAGGGAAATAAAAAGAGAAACAGATTATTTCAGCATTTGTAAGATTTATGCTATGCTTAAGGTAGAACATGAAAGGGGTAACAAATGTATTTAGGAGACTTGATGGAAAAGGCTGAATCTGGCCAATTTTCAATCCTTTCCTTTCTATTACAAGAGTCTCAGACGACCGTCAAGGCTGTAATGGAGGAAACAGGATTTTCAAAAGCAACCCTAACCAAATATGTCACCCTGCTCAATGACAAGACTTTGGACAGTGGTTTAGAGATGAACATCTCCTTAGAAGATGAAAATCTGCGTCTGTCAATCGGTGCGGCTACCAAGGGGAGAGAGATTCGGAGCCTGTTTTTGGAGAACGCTGTTAAATACCATATTCTTGTTTATCTTCTCTATCACCAACAGTTTTTAGCCCATCAGCTGGCTCAAGAATTGATGATTAGTGAAGCTACGCTTGGTCGCCACTTGGCTAGTTTAAATCAGATTTTGTCAGAATTTGACTTATCCATCCAAAATGGCCGTTGGCGAGGTCCAGAGCATCAGATTCGTTACTTCTATTTCTGTCTTTTCCGCAAGGTTTGGTCCAGTCAGGAGTGGGAAGGCCACATGCAGAAGCCAGAGAGAAAGCAGGAGATTGCCAGTTTAGAGGAAATCTGCGGTGCAAGCTTGTCTTCGGGGCAGAAATTGGACCTGGTTCTCTGGGCTCACATCAGTCAACAACGTCTACGGGTCAATGCCTGTCAGTTCCAAGTCATAGAAGAGAAAATGCGAGGGTATTTTGACAATATTTTCTACCTTCGTTTGCTGAGAAAGGCTCCGTCCTTTTTTGCTGGTCAACACCTTCCTCTAGGAACTGAGGATGGGGAGATGATGATATTCTTCTCTTTCCTCCTATCTCATCGTATTCTTCCTCTTCATACAATGGAGTATATTCTTGGTTTTGGAGGGCAGTTGGCAGATTTGCTGACGCAATTGATACAAGAAATGAAGAAAGAGGAGCTGCTGGGTGATTATACAGAGGACCATGTCACCTATGAACTTAGTCAGCTTTGTGGTCAAGTTTATCTATACAAGGGCTATATTTTACAGGATCAGTACAGATACCAGACAGAGAATCGTCATCCTTATTTGTTGATGGAACATGATTTTAAGGAGACGGCGGCGGAGATTTTTCATGCCTTACCTGCCTTTCAGCAGGGGACGGATTTGGATAAGAAAATTCTCTGGGAATGGCTGCAGTTAATCGAATATATGGCTGAAAATGGTGGCCAGCATATGCGGATTGGTCTGGATTTGACATCTGGTTTTCTTGTCTTTTCAAGAATGGTAGCCATTTTGAAACGGTATTTGGAATACAATCGTTTCATTACTATTGAAGCTTATGACCGAACTCGGCATTATGATTTGCTGGTTACCAATAACCCGATTCATAAGAAGGAACAGACACCAGTCTATTATTTAAAAAACGACTTGGATATGGAAGATTTGGCAGCGATTCGTCAGTTATTATTCACTTAAAAGACTTGGTGCTTCCAGGTCTTTTTTGTGAAATTTACACAATCTCCTCACATTTTTTTAAAAATTAAAAAAAGTTGATAAACAAGAAAGCGCTTTATTTTGTATACTAGTTAGTGTAAAGAGGAGACATCCTCAAGATCATTATGAGGAGGACATCACATGTCACAAGAAAAATACATCATGGCTATTGACCAGGGAACAACAAGTTCTCGTGCCATTATCTTTAATAAAAAAGGAGAAAAAGTTAGTTCGAGTCAAAAAGAGTTCACTCAGATTTTCCCTCAGGCAGGTTGGGTTGAGCACAATGCCAATGAAATTTGGAACTCTGTTCAGTCAGTTATTGCGGGTGCTTTCATCGAAAGTGGTGTCAAGCCAAGTCAAATAGAAGCAATCGGGATTACTAACCAACGTGAAACAACTGTCGTCTGGGATAAGAAAACAGGACTTCCAATCTACAATGCCATCGTTTGGCAATCTCGTCAGACAGCACCTTTGGCTGAGCAACTAAAAAGCCAAGGCTATGTGGAAAAATTCCATGAAAAGACTGGTTTGATCATCGATGCTTATTTCTCTGCGACCAAGGTTCGTTGGATTTTGGACCATGTAGAAGGAGCCCAAGAGCGAGCTGAAAAAGGAGAATTGCTCTTTGGTACGATTGACACTTGGTTGGTTTGGAAATTGACTGACGGTGCGGCTCACGTGACGGACTACTCAAATGCAGCCCGTACCATGCTTTATAACATTAAAGAACTCAAATGGGATGATGAGATTTTAGAAATTCTCAACATTCCTAAGGCTATGCTTCCAGAAGTTCGTTCTAACTCTGAAATCTACGGTAAGACAGCTCCATTCCACTTCTATGGTGGAGAAGTTCCAATCTCAGGTATGGCTGGGGACCAACAAGCAGCCCTCTTTGGACAGTTGGCTTTTGAACCAGGTATGGTCAAGAATACTTATGGAACAGGTTCTTTCATCATCATGAATACTGGGGAAGAGATGCAGTTGTCTGAGAACAATCTTTTGACAACCATTGGTTACGGAATCAATGGCAAGGTTTACTATGCCTTGGAAGGTTCTATCTTCATCGCAGGAAGTGCCATTCAATGGCTTCGTGACGGACTTCGCATGGTTGAAAATTCACCAGAGTCTGAAAAATATGCTCGTGATTCTCACAATAACGACGAAGTTTATGTCGTTCCGGCCTTTACAGGTCTAGGTGCTCCATACTGGAACCAAAACGCTCGTGGTTCTGTCTTTGGCTTGACTCGTGGAACAAGCAAAGAAGACTTTATCAAGGCAACTCTTCAATCTATTGCTTATCAAGTGCGTGACATCATCGATACCATGCAAGTAGATGCTCAGACAGCTATCCAAGTCTTGAAGGTGGATGGTGGTGCAGCTATGAACAACTTCCTCATGCAGTTCCAAGCTGACATCTTGGGAATTGACATCGCACGCGCTAAAAACTTGGAAACAACTGCCCTAGGAGCAGCCTTCTTAGCAGGTTTGTCAGTGGGCTATTGGAAGGACTTGGATGAGTTGAAACTTTTGAACGAGACAGGAGAACTCTTTGAACCATCTATGAACGAATCTCGCAAGGAACAACTTTACAAGGGCTGGAAGAAGGCTGTGAAAGCGACTCAAGTCTTTGCGGAAGTAGATGACTAATACTGGAAGAATAAAGCGACTCAGTTAGAAAGTGTGTAAAAATGGAATTTTCAAAGAAAACACGTGAATTGTCAATTAAAAAAATGCAGGAACGTACCCTGGACCTCTTGATTATCGGTGGGGGGATCACAGGGGCTGGTGTAGCCTTGCAAGCGGCAGCTAGCGGTCTTGAGACTGGTTTGATTGAAATGCAGGACTTCGCAGAAGGAACATCTAGCCGTTCAACAAAATTGGTTCACGGAGGTCTTCGCTACCTCAAACAATTTGACGTAGAAGTAGTATCAGATACGGTTTCAGAACGTGCAGTGGTACAACAAATTGCACCACACATTCCAAAACCGGACCCAATGCTCTTGCCAGTTTACGATGAAGATGGAGCGACCTTTAGCCTCTTCCGTCTTAAAGTAGCTATGGACTTGTATGACCTTTTGGCAGGGGTTAATAACACGCCAGCTGCCAACAAGGTTTTGAGCAAGGAAGAAGTCTTGGAACGCCAGCCAAACTTGAAGAAAGAAGGTTTGGTAGGAGGTGGAGTTTATCTTGACTTCCGTAACAACGATGCGCGTCTCGTGATTGAAAACATCAAACGTGCCAACCAAGACGGTGCACTCATTGCTAACCACGTGAAGGCAGAAGGCTTCCTCTTTGACGAAAGTGGCAAGATTACAGGTGTTGTAGCTCGTGATTTGTTGACAGACCAAGTCTTTGAAATCAAGGCTCGTCTGGTTATCAATACAACAGGTCCTTGGAGTGATAAAGTACGTAATTTGTCTAATAAGGGAACACAGTTCTCACAAATGCGTCCAACTAAGGGAGTTCACTTGGTAGTGGATTCAAGTAAGATCAAGGTTTCACAGCCAGTTTACTTTGACACAGGTTTGGGTGACGGTCGTATGGTCTTTGTTCTCCCACGTGAAAACAAGACCTACTTTGGTACAACTGATACAGACTACACAGGTGATTTGGAACATCCAAAAGTAACTCAAGAAGATGTAGATTACCTACTTGGCATTGTCAACAACCGCTTCCCAGAAGCAAATATTACTGTTCAAGATATTGAAAGTAGCTGGGCAGGTCTTCGTCCATTGATCGCAGGCAATAGCGCTTCTGACTACAATGGAGGGAATAACGGAACTATTAGTGATGAAAGCTTTAACAACTTGATTGCGACTGTTGAATCTTATCTCTCTAAAGAAAAAACGCGTGAAGATGTTGAGTCTGCTGTCAGCAAGCTTGAAAGCAGTACCTCTGAGAAACATTTGGATCCATCTGCAGTTTCTCGTGGTTCGAGCTTAGATCGTGATGACAATGGCCTTTTGACCCTTGCTGGTGGTAAAATCACAGACTACCGTAAGATGGCTGAAGGAGCTATGGAGCGCGTGGTTGACATCCTCAAAGCAGAATTTGACCGCAGCTTTAAACTGATTAACTCTAAGACTTACCCTGTTTCAGGTGGAGAATTGAACCCAGCAAATGTGGATTCAGAAATCGAAGCCTTTGCGCAACTTGGAGTGTCACGTGGTTTGGATAGCAAGGAAGCTCACTACCTAGCAAATCTCTATGGTTCAAATGCACCGAAAGTCTTTGCTCTTGCTCATAGTTTGGAACAAGCGCCAGGACTTAGCTTGGCAGATACTTTATCACTTCACTATGCAATGCGCAATGAGCTAGCTCTTAGCCCAGTTGACTTCCTTCTTCGTCGTACCAACCATATGCTCTTTATGCGTGATAGCTTGGACAGCATTGTAGAGCCAGTTCTAGATGAAATGGGACGATTCTATGACTGGACAGAAGATGAAAAAGCAACTTACCGTACTGATGTCGAATCAGCTCTTGCTAACAATGATTTAGCAGAATTAAAAAATTAAGAAAAAATAAAAGAGGTGGAGAGCAGGACTCCTAGTTTTCCCTCTCCTCCTTTTTAATGGAGACAGAAATATGATGAATGAATTATTTGGAGAATTTCTAGGGACTTTAATCCTTATTCTTCTAGGGAATGGTGTTGTAGCAGGTGTGGTTCTTCCTAAAACCAAGAGCAACAATGCAGGTTGGATTGTGATTACCATGGGTTGGGGGATTGCTGTAGCCGTGGCGGCCTTTGTATCTGGAAAACTCAGTCCAGCTCATTTAAACCCAGCTGTGACAATTGGTGTGGCTTTAAAAGGTGGTTTGCCTTGGGCTTCCGTTTTCCCTTACATCCTAGCTCAGTTCGCAGGGGCTATGCTGGGTCAGGTTTTGGTTTGGTTGCAATTCAAACCGCATTATGAGGCAGAAGAAAATGCAGGAAATATCTTGGCCACCTTCAGTACTGGGCCAGCCATCAAAGATACTGTATCAAACTTGATTAGCGAAATCCTTGGAACCTTTGTTTTGGTCTTGACAATCTTTGCTTTGGGTCTTTACGACTTTCAGGCAGGTATCGGAACCTTTGCAGTAGGAACCTTGATTGTTGGTATTGGTCTATCACTAGGTGGGACAACAGGTTATGCCTTGAACCCTGCGCGTGACCTTGGACCTCGTATCATGCACAGCATCTTGCCAATCTCAAACAAGGGAGACGGAGACTGGTCTTATGCTTGGATTCCTGTTGTAGGACCTGTTATCGGAGCAGCCTTGGCCGTGCTTGTATTCTCACTTTTCTAATTTAGAAAACAATTATGTTGATAAGAGCTTGAGATGAAAATCTCAGGCTCTTTTTTAAAAATATACATAGAAAAACCGCATAATTTTTAAAATTAGCTTAAATATAATGAAAATCTACGGCAAACAATTGAAAAATTACCCTAGAAAGTGGTACAATGGTAGAAAAATACTATAGTAAGAGTTTATCTTATTTAACAAAAATTACAGAAATGAATGGTTTTTCTTGATGAAACAAAGAAAAGAATTTTACCTTTTTCTTGGTCGGACAGCCTTGTATTTTCTTATCTTTCTAGGGCTGCTTTACTTCTTTAGCTATCTTGGCCAGGGTCAAGGAGGCTTTATCTATAATGAATTTTAACTTGAAGGAGAACCCCTATTGTGTCAAATAAACCAATAGTAGATATGATTGAAACCATTGAGCATTTTGCTCAGATACAGCCTAGCTATCCTGTTTATAATGTTTTGGGGCAGGAACACACTTATGGAGATTTAAAGGCTGATTCGGATAGTTTGGCTGCATCCATCGATCAACTGGATTTACCAGAGAAGTCTCCTGTGGTTGTTTTTGGAGGCCAAGAATATGAAATGTTGGTAACTTTTGTGGCTTTGACTAAGTCAGGACATGCCTACATTCCCATTGATAGCCATTCGGCTTTGGAGCGAGTTTCAGCTATTTTAGAAGTGGCAGAGCCAAGCTTGATTATTGCCATCTCAGATTTTCCATTGGAGCAGATTTCTACACCGATGTTGAATCTAGCTCAGGTTCATGAAGCCTTTGTCCAAGGGAATAACTATGAAATCACGCATCCAGTCAAGGGCGATGATAACTACTACATTATCTTTACTTCTGGTACGACTGGTAAGCCAAAGGGAGTGCAGATTTCCCATGATAACCTCCTCAGCTTTACCAACTGGATGATTATGGACAAGGAATTTGCGACGCCAAGTCGTCCGCAAATGCTGGCTCAACCACCTTATTCATTTGACCTGTCTGTCATGTACTGGGCACCGACTTTGGCACTTGGTGGTACGCTTTTCGCTCTTCCTTCAGCTATTACTCAGGACTTTAAGCAACTCTTTGCGACCATCTTTTCATTGCCAATCGCTATCTGGACATCAACGCCTTCTTTTGCAGATATGGCCATGTTGTCAGAGGACTTTAATAGCGAGAAAATACCTGGTATCACGCATTTCTACTTTGATGGCGAAGAATTGACGGTCAAAACAGCTCAAAAACTGCGTGAGCGTTTTCCAAATGCCCGTATTATCAATGCCTACGGTCCAACAGAAGCGACAGTAGCTCTGTCAGCAGTTGCTGTGACAGATGAGATGTTAGCGACTCTCAAACGCCTACCAATCGGCTATACCAAGGCTGATTCTCCAACCTTTATCATTGACGAGGAAGGCAAGAAACTGCCAAATGGTGAACAGGGAGAAATCATTGTCTCAGGACCAGCTGTTTCAAAAGGTTATATGAACAATCCTGAAAAAACAGCGGAAGCCTTCTTTGAGTTCGAAGGACTGCCAGCCTATCACACAGGTGATGTAGGAACTATGACAGATGAAGGCTTGCTTCTCTACGGCGGACGCATGGATTTCCAGATTAAGTTCAACGGTTACCGCATTGAGTTAGAAGATGTCTCTCAAAACCTCAACAAGTCTCGCTTTATCGATTCTGCTGTCGCTGTTCCGCGCTATAACAAGGACCACAAGGTACAAAATCTACTGGCTTATGTCATCTTAAAAGACGGTGTGCGTGAGCAGTTTGAGCGTGATATCGATATTACCAAGGCCATCAAGGAAGATTTGACAGACATCATGATGTCCTACATGATGCCGTCTAAATTCCTTTACCGAGACAGTTTGCCACTGACTCCAAATGGAAAGATTGACATCAAAGGATTGATTAACGAGGTGAATAAGAGATGATGGAGTTCTTTCAACAGCTTCCTCATTTAGAGCCATATGGTAATCCTCAGTATTTTGTCTATGTGATTGCTGCAACCTTGCCCATCTTTATCGGTCTCTTTTTCAAGAAACGATTCGCCTGGTATGAAGTACCAGTTAGTTTCTTCTTCATCGTCACTATGTTGGTAGGTGGGAAGACTAATCAATTGGCTGCCTTGGGTATTTATCTGTGCTGGGAAATATTGCTCCTGCTTTTCTACAAGCACTATCGAAAAAGCAAGGATGGCAAGTGGGTCTTCTACTTAGTTAGTTTTCTGTCCCTCCTTCCGATTATCTTTGTCAAGGTGCAGCCAGCTATCAATGGAACGCAGTCTTTGCTTGGGTTCTTGGGAATTTCGTACCTGACTTTTCGTTCGGTTGGGATTATCATCGAGTTGAGAGATGGAGTGATTAAGGATTTCGCCTTCTGGGAATTCCTCCGTTTCCTTCTCTTCATGCCGACCTTTTCAAGTGGCCCAATCGATCGCTTTAAGCGTTTTAATGAAAATTATCAGACCATTCCTGAGCGAGATGAGTTGATGGATATGCTGGAAGAGGCTATCAAGTATATCATGCTTGGCTTTCTATATAAGTTTATTCTGGCTCACATTTTAGGAGAGATTTTATTACCTCCTCTGAAGAATCTAGCTTTGCAGTCAGGTGGTTTCTTTAACCTCTATGCCTTGGCAGTTATGTATATCTTTGGTCTGGAGCTTTTCTTTGATTTTGCAGGTTACTCTATGTTTGCTTTAGCCATTTCAAACTTGATGGGTATTCATAGTCCAATTAACTTCAACAAGCCTTTTTTGTCAAGGGATTTAAAGGAGTTTTGGAATCGTTGGCACATGAGCCTTTCTTTCTGGTTCCGTGACTTTGTCTTTATGCGAATGGTGATGGTGTTAACCAGAAAGAGAGTCTTTAAAAATCGTAATGTAACCTCAAGTGTGGCCTACATTGTAAATATGCTGATTATGGGATTTTGGCACGGTGTGACCTGGTACTATATCGCCTATGGACTCTTTCATGGATTAGGCTTGGTAATTAATGACGCTTGGATTCGCAAGAAAAAAACACTCAATAAGGAACGTAAAACAGCGGGGAAAGCTGCTCTACCTGAGAATCGTTGGATTCAGTTGCTTGGCATGGTGGTTACCTTCCATGTCGTCATGCTATCATTCTTAATCTTTTCTGGATTTTTGAATGATTTATGGTTTAAAAAATAAAAGGAAATAAAATATGGATATCAAATCAGAAGTTATCGAAATTATTGATGAGTTGTTTATGGAAGATGTTTCTGACATGATGGATGAAGATCTTTTTGACGCAGGTGTCTTGGATAGTATGGGAACGGTTGAGTTGATTGTGGAGATTGAAAACCGTTTTGACATTCGTGTCCCTGTTACAGAGTTTGGTCGCGACGACTGGAATACAGCCAATAAAATCATAGCTGGTATTGTGGAGTTACAAAATGCTTAAACGCTTATGGATGATCTTCGGACCGGTCTTGATAGCTGGTTTGTTGGTTTTTCTGCTCATTTTCTTTTATCCTACTGAGTTGCGTCATAATCTAGGAGCTGAAAAGCGTTCAGCGGTGGCTACTACTATCGATAGTTTTAAGGAGCGCAGTCAAAAGGTCAGAGCCTTATCTGATCCAAATATGCGTTTTGTTCCCTTCTTTGGCTCCAGTGAATGGCTTCGTTTTGACGGTGCCCATCCGGCAGTCTTGGCTGAGAAATACAATCGCTCTTATCGCCCTTATCTTTTAGGACAGAGGGGGGCTGCATCGCTCAACCAGTATTTTGGGATGCAGCAGATGTTGCCACAGCTGGAGAATAAGCAGGTTGTGTATGTTATCTCACCTCAGTGGTTCAGTAAAAATGGCTATGAGCCAGCTGCCTTCCAACAATATTTTAATGGCGACCAGTTGACCAGTTTTCTGGAACATCAATCTGGAGATCAGGCTAGTCAATATGCGGCAACTCGTTTATTACAGCAATTTCCAAACGTAGCTATGAAGGAGCTTGTTCAGAAGTTGGCAAGTAAAGAAGAATTATCGACAGCAGACAATGAAATGATTGAATTATTGGCTCGGTTTAATGAACGCCAAGCTTCCTTTTTTGGTCAGTTTTCAGTTAGAGGCTATGTCAATTATGATAAACATGTAGTTAAGTATTTAAAGACCTTGCCAGATCAGTTTTCTTATCAAGCCATAGAAGATGTTGTTGAAGCAGATGCTGAAAAGAATACTTCTAATAATGATCTGGGAATGGAAAATTATTTCTATAATACGCAGATTAAGAAGGATTTAAAGAAATTAAAGGACTCTCAGAAAAGCTTTACCTATCTCAAGTCGCCAGAGTATAATGACTTGCAGTTGGTGTTAACCCAATTTTCTAAATCCAAGGTAAACCCGATTTTTATCATTCCACCTGTTAATAAAAAATGGATGGATTATGCTGGTTTACGAGAGGATATGTATCAACAAACAGTGCAGAAGATTCGATATCAGTTAGAAAGTCAAGGCTTCACCCATATAGCAGATTTTTCTAAGGATGGTGGAGAACCATTCTTTATGAAAGATACCATTCACCTTGGTTGGTTGGGTTGGTTGGCTTTTGACAAGGCAGTTGATCCTTTCCTGTCCAATCCCACACCAGCTCCGACTTACCATCTGAATGAGCGCTTTTTCAGCAAAGATTGGGCGACTTATGATGGAGATGTCCAAGAATTTCAATAGATTATAATATAGAAGAGTTCAAGAATGAAACTAGTTTTCACGTTTCCCTTGACTCTTTTTTTGGTTGTGATATAATTAACCAGTAAATAATTTTTCAAAGAATAGTATTTTTCTCTTATACTCAATGAAAATCAAAGAGCAAACTAGGAAACTAACCGCAGGCTGTACTTGAGTACGGCAAGGCGACGTTGACGTGGTTTGAAGAGATTTTAGAAGAGTATTAAAAAAGAAAAGTCCAAAAGGAAAGGAGTAACACATGAGACAGCTTGCGCAGGAAATTGATACTTTTTTGAATGAGGTTATCTTGAAATCTGAAAATCAGCATGAAATCCTAATAGGTCATTGCACTAGCGAGGTGGCCCTGACCAATACCCAGGAGCATATCCTCATGCTCTTGTCAGAGGAATCTTTAACAAACTCTGAATTGGCGCGTCGCCTCAATGTCAGTCAGGCAGCAGTTACCAAGGCCATTAAGTCTTTGGTCAAGGAAGGGATGTTGGAAACATCTAAAGATCCAAAGGATGCGCGTGTGATTTTTTATCAGTTGACTGATTTGGCTCGTCCAATCGCTGAGGAGCATCATCATCACCATGAGCATACACTTTTAACCTATGAACAAGTGGCGACTCAGTTTACTCCAAGTGAACAAAAAGTGATTCAGCGGTTTTTGACTGCTTTAGTAGGAGAAATCAAATAATGAGATATATTACGGTAGAGGATTTATCCTTCTATTATGATAAGGAGCCCGTTCTTGAACATATCAATTATAGTGTTGATAGTGGGGAATTTGTTACCTTGACAGGGGAAAATGGGGCAGCTAAGACGACACTGATCAAGGCTAGTCTTGGAATCCTTCAGCCACGCATTGGCAAGGTGACCATTTCAAAGACAAATACGCAGGGTAAGAAATTGAGAATAGCTTATCTTCCTCAACAGATTGCCAGTTTTAATGCTGGTTTTCCAAGTACGGTTTATGAATTTGTCAAGTCGGGTCGCTATCCGCGAAAGGGTTGGTTCCGTCGCTTGAATGCTCATGATGAGGAGCATATCAAGGCTAGTCTGGAGTCAGTTGGTATGTGGGAACATCGAGACAAACGCTTGGGTTCTCTTTCTGGTGGACAAAAGCAGCGAGCGGTTATCGCGCGTATGTTTGCTTCTGACCCAGATGTGTTTATCCTAGATGAGCCGACAACGGGGATGGATGCAGGAAGTAAAAATGAATTTTACGAACTCATGCACCACAGCGCCCATCATCATGGCAAGGCTGTTTTGATGATTACTCATGACCCTGAAGAAGTTAAGGATTATGCGGACCGCAATATCCATCTAGTGCGAAACCAAGACTCGCCATGGCGTTGTTTCAACGTTCATGAGAATGATCAGGAGGTGGGCCATGCTTAGTTTATTATCTTATGACTTTATGCAGCGTGCCTTTCTGGCCGTTATTGCCATGAGTCTTTTCTCACCGGTATTGGGGACCTTCCTTATCTTGCGCCGTCAGAGTTTGATGAGTGATACCCTCAGCCACGTCTCGCTTTCGGGTGTAGCTTTTGGTCTGGTCCTAGGGATTTCTCCGACTATTTCCACTATTGCTATTGTCTTGATTGCGGCAGTCTTTCTGGAGTATCTCCGTACGGTTTATAAGAGCTTTATGGAAATCGGGACAGCTATCCTCATGTCGACAGGTCTGGCTGTTTCTCTGATTGTCATGAGCAGGGGTAAAAGCTCTAGTTCTATGAGTTTGGACCAGTATCTTTTTGGTTCCATCGTGACGATCAGCGAAGAGCAGGTTATTTCCCTCTTTGTCATTGCGGCGGTTGTCTTGATTTTGACCTTCCTCTTCCTTCGTCCGATGTACATTTTGACCTTTGATGAGGATACGGCCTTTGTGGATGGCTTGCCCGTTCGTACCATGTCCATTCTTTTTAACATGGTGACGGGGGTGGCCATTGCCCTTATGATTCCAGCTGCGGGAGCTCTTCTGGTATCGACCATTATGGTCTTGCCAGCTAGTATTGCCCTGCGTCTGGGGAAAAACTTTAAATCGGTTATGCTGCTTGCCAGTGCTATTGGATTTTTAGGAATGGTAGCAGGACTTTACATTTCCTACTATGCAGAAACACCTGCAAGCGCAAGTATTACCATTATTTTTGTAACTGTTTTCTTGCTAATTAGTTTAGTAAGACGTTTTATCAAATAGGAGAC
Organism: Streptococcus pseudopneumoniae; assembly: GCF_001074975.1. Taxonomy (GTDB): domain Bacteria; phylum Bacillota; class Bacilli; order Lactobacillales; family Streptococcaceae; genus Streptococcus; species Streptococcus pseudopneumoniae_D. Next base: position 31,174 of record NZ_JUUO01000141.1, read on the forward strand.
CAACATGAAAAAAATTAGCTTATTGCTAGCCAGTCTGTGTGCCTTGTTTTTAGGGGCTTGTTCCAATCAAAAGCAGGCAGATGGCAAACTAAATATTGTGACAACCTTTTACCCTGTCTATGAATTTACCAAGCAAGTCGCAGGAGATACTGCTAATGTAGAACTCCTCATCGGTGCTGGTACAGAACCCCATGAATATGAACCATCTGCCAAGGCAGTTGCCAAAATCCAAGATGCAGATACCTTCGTTTATGAAAATGAAAACATGGAAACATGGGTCCCTAAATTGCTAGATACTTTGGATAAGAAAAAGGTGAAAACCATCAAGGCGACAGGCGATATGTTGCTCTTGCCAGGTGGTGAGGAAGAAGAGGGAGAGCATGACCATGGAGAAGAAGGCCATCACCATGAGTTTGATCCCCATGTTTGGTTATCACCAGTTCGCGCCATCAAACTTGTAGAGCACATCCGTGATAGCTTGTCAGCAGATTACCCTGATAAAAAAGAGACCTTTGAAAAGAATGCAGCTGCCTATATCGAAAAATTGCAAGCCTTGGATAAGGCTTATGCAGAAGGCTTGTCTCAAGCCAAACAAAAGAGCTTTGTGACTCAACACGCAGCCTTTAACTATCTTGCCTTGGACTATGGACTCAAACAAGTCGCGATCTCAGGCCTTTCTCCAGATGCAGAGCCATCAGCTGCTCGCTTGGCAGAATTGACAGAGTACGTCAAGAAAAATAAAATTGCCTATATCTACTTTGAAGAAAATGCCTCACAAGCTCTTGCTAACACACTTTCAAAAGAAGCAGGTGTTAAAACAGATGTCCTCAATCCTTTGGAAAGTCTGACAGAAGAGGACACCAAGGCTGGGGAAAACTACATTTCCGTGATGGAGAAAAACCTCAAGGCTCTAAAACAAACAACAGACCAAGAAGGTCCAGCAATTGAGCCTGAAAAGGCAGAGGATAGCAAGACAGTCCAAAATGGTTACTTTGAGGATGCAGACGTCAAGGACCGTACCTTGAGTGACTATGCAGGTAACTGGCAATCAGTTTATCCTTTCCTTGAAGACGGTACTTTTGATCAGGTCTTTGACTACAAGGCTAAGTTGACTGGTAAGATGACTCAGGCTGAGTACAAGGCCTACTATACAAAAGGCTATCAGACAGATGTGACTAAGATTAACATCACTGATAACACTATGGAATTTGTTCAAGGTGGACAAAGCAAGAAATTCACCTACAAGTATGTCGGCAAGAAAACCTTGACTTATAAGAAAGGCAATCGTGGTGTGCGCTTCCTCTTTGAAGCGACAGATGCGGATGCTGGACAGTTCAAGTATGTTCAGTTTAGTGACCACAATATCGCCCCAGTTAAGGCAGAACATTTCCATATCTTCTTTGGAGGCACAAGCCAAGAAGCCCTCTTTGAAGAAATGTATAACTGGCCAACCTACTATCCAGATAACCTATCTGGCCAAGAAATCGCCCAAGAAATGTTGGCACATTGATGAGAAGAAAAGGATAGCTGTGTATGAAGCTATCCTTTTTAGGTATAAAATAGATGGTTAACTTTATTATAGACCTTTAAGAACTTGAAAAAATGAATAAAACTCTTGAAATATCGGGACCTGTATGTTAGAATGATTTTAATGGATAAGGTTCATTAGAACACCAAAGCCCTTAACTATGGCCGTAGTTAAGGGCTTTTTTGACGTATCTTAGAGATTTAACGGGTGTTGATAGGCTAGTCACTCGGTCTACTTCTTACCATCTAGCCATTTGCAGACGAAATACAAGATAATTCCTGCGATGACGTCCGCTATAATAGTAAGAGCAAGCTCTGGGATAAGGCTCATTAGTTTCACCTCTTCTCACGAACCGTAAGGAACGTAATCGGTAACCGATGACAAAAATAGTATATCACATCAAATTTAGATCATCAACCTTGCTTAATGCTTGAAATATCGGGGCTTGTATGTTAGAATTAACTCAATGGATGAGGTTCATTAGAACACCAAAGCCCCTAACTATTGCCGTAGTTAAGGGCTTTTTTGACGTATCTTAAAGATTTAACAGGTGTTGATAGGCTAGTCACTCGGTCTACTTCTTACCATCTAGCCATTTGCAAACGAAATACAAGATAATTCCTGCTATAACGTCTGCCATAATAGTAAGAATGAGCTCAGGGATGAGATTCATTAGTTTCACCTCCTCTCACGAACCGTAAGGAACGTAATCGGTAACCGATGACAAAAATAGTATATCACACTAAATTCGTATCATCAACCTTGCTTAATGCTTGAAATATCGTATCTAGGCGAAAAAGTCTTTGCAATCAGAAAAACGCATAATATCAGGTGCGCAAAAACCTTGAGACTATGCGTTTTATTGTGGGAAGATTTACTCCATTTTCTCCTGAAATTGGGTATTTGCCCAGCCTTCGTTTTTGGGGTTGCTGAGAAAATAATGTTATGTGGTGAGTATTTGTATATAGGTCAGCAAACAAAACTAATACTCTTTGAAAATCTCTTCAAATCATGTCAGCTTCGCCTTGCCGTGTATATGTGACTGACTTCGTCAGTCTTATCTACAACCTCAAAACAGTGTTTCGAGCTGACTTGATCAATTTTCAAATCTGTACTTTGAGCAACCTGAGATTAGCTTCCTATTTGATTTTCATTGAGTATAACTTTATCTTATGTAGAATTAGCTTATTTGTTTTATTTATCAAAACCTTGCAAGGCTTTTTGGCGTTCTTCTACTTGACCTTTAGCATCTAGTTTGTTACCACCGTATACAGCTGATTCCCATGACCCGTACATTGGATTTGGGAAGATGATGAATTTTTCACCGAATTCTTTTTGTAATTCTTCAAGTTGTTTATCACGGTCAGATTCAGAAGTCTTAGAAAAATCTGCAAAGTCTACGAGGTTATCACCAAATAATAAGATAAGATTTGTTTTTTCTTGAACTTTTTGGCGACGCCCCTCTTTGGATTTTACACCACTTTCTAAGAACATGAGATGATCACGTCCTTGAACGGGAATTCCTTCACTTTCTAGATTTTTAATGGTAGCATCTACTTGATTAGCTGAGCGATCAGAAATATAGTAGATTTGGACACCGTTTTGATCGGCAAACTGAAGAAAATCTTTAGCACCTGGGACGGCTTTCGCTGCAGCTTTTTGAACCCAAACATCCCAATTTTCGGGTGTGAATGCTGTACCATCTTTGACATTTTGTACTTGATAAGGGCTATTATCTAGGACAGTTTCATCCAAGTCTAAAACGATAGAGTAAGGTTTGTCTGATTCTGTTTTGAGCAATTCCTTTAGGTGATTTGTTGCAACGTTATAACCCTGTATGTATAAAGCTTTAGTTTCAGCTGATTTTTGATACCAAAGAGTTGACATAGTGTTTTCTCGTGACCGTAGTTGGTCATATGTCATTGTAATTTGATTATCAGATGAGCTATTATTGCTTGTCTGTGTTTCTGTAGACTTTGTTGCACAACTAGCCAATAAGACGACAGAAGCAAGTGCAGAAAGGATTGTAACAGTAGTTTTTGCTGTTTTCATGAAATATCTCCTATTCATTAATTTCAATAAATAGTATAGCACGAGGGAAAAGTTAAGGCAAGTTATTCTCTGAATATGGATGAAGATTCTATAGAAGATAATGTAATGAAAAAAAAAGCGATTACTAACTTGAAATGTAGTTTCACCTCTAATTATTGACATTTCAGGAAAAATCGCAGTAAAAACTGTACAGCCTTCTTTAAATGTGCTACAATACAGGAAAAAATAATGATGGAGGTCGCAATAATGGCAACATTTTTGATGATTTTTGTGGTGGTTTGTGTGCTCCTATTGGTGATAGTCACACTGAGTACAGTTTATGTGGTTCGTCAGCAGTCGGTGGCGATTATTGAACGCTTTGGGAAATACCAAAAGGTTGCCAATAGCGGTATTCATATTCGCTTGCCTTTTGGGATTGACTCGATTGCAGCGCGGATTCAGTTGCGCTTGTTGCAAAGTGATATTGTGGTTGAGACTAAGACCAAGGACAATGTGTTCGTTATGATGAATGTAGCGACTCAGTATCGTGTCAATGAGCAGAGCGTGACAGATGCCTACTATAAACTCATGCGTCCAGAATCTCAGATTAAATCTTATATTGAAGACGCCCTTCGCTCTTCTGTTCCCAAATTAACCTTGGATGAATTGTTTGAGAAAAAAGATGAGATTGCCCTTGAAGTTCAACACCAAGTAGCAGAAGAAATGACTACTTACGGGTACATTATTGTGAAAACTTTGATTACAAAGGTCGAACCAGATGCAGAAGTTAAGCAATCCATGAATGAAATCAATGCGGCGCAACGTAAGCGGGTAGCAGCGCAAGAATTGGCGGAAGCAGACAAGATTAAAATCGTTACTGCAGCTGAAGCCGAAGCAGAAAAGGACCGCCTTCATGGTGTGGGGATTGCCCAACAACGTAAGGCCATTGTGGATGGATTGGCAGAGTCTATCACAGAACTCAAGGAAGCCAATGTTGGCATGACAGAAGAGCAAATCATGTCCATACTCTTGACCAACCAGTATTTAGACACTTTGAATACCTTTGCTTCTAAAGGCAATCAAACCATTTTTCTACCAAATACGCCAAATGGTGTGGATGATATCCGTACCCAAATCTTGTCAGCCCTCCGCGCTGAGAAGAAATAATAGACTAAAGAGCTTGGCAACAGGCTCTTTTTATTTTATACTCTTCTAAAATCTCTTCAAACCACGTCAGCTTCACCTTGCCGTACTCAAGTATAGCTTGCAGCTAGCTTCCTAGTTTTCTCTTTGATTTTAATTGATTATTAATTCAAGAAATATAGAAATATTTATACAAATTAATTTATAAGTATAAGAGGTTTTATGAATATACTGAAATTGATAACTATTAATTTAAAAATTTTGTGCATATGAGCGATTTCTTATATAATAAATATACATATATAATGAATATTCAGAGAGGTGGTTTTTGCGCTCGTGTAAGATTTGACCTTGTTTCTTGAAAATTACAGTTTGTATGAACATAGAGTGATTTTCAGACTTTTCCACAGATTTGTAAGAATGGGAACATCTCATTAACCTTGGAGCTAATAGACAACTGAGAGTGAAACGGTTCCTAAAAATTGGGTAATTCACAGGAGTTATCAACAACTTGTGGATAATCATGGGGATATATCTGTTTGATTATCGCTAAATGGAGTTTATAGATCCTTCTTTTTGAATTGAGAGTCTATTCCATGTAGCAAATTAAAGGGAGAAGTACGATAGTCTTTGTAAACAATACTGTTTCATACTCTTCGAAAATCTCTTCAAACTACGTCAGCTTTCATCTGCAACCTCAAAACAGTATTTTGAGCTGACTTCGTCAGTTCTATCCACAACCTCAAACATTGTTTTGAGTAGCCTGCGACTAGCTTCTTAGTTTCCTATTTGATTTTCATTGAGTATCACTTGTTGACGGGGAGAAAATTTTAATTATTAGCTAAGAGGGGAGGGGCCCTGTTAGAGAATAGTGCTTAGTTAGAAAAGTCAAGATTTTTTACATTGTAATAAGAAACTTTTGAGGATGTTTAGTTATTAACAACTTTATCCACAGCTGTGGATAAAGTTGTTAATAAGATGGTGTAGTTTAAAGTCCGTCAGTTTCAAGCTGGGGTAATTAAAAAATCTGATCATACTAACTCTGAGTTTGACTACTGATAGAACTTTGAATCTCTATCTAAATCTGACTTTGGATAGACAACTGCTTGCTAAGGTTCATATTTCAGTTAAAACGGAGATAAAATATCTTAACAATTCATTTCCTTTCCGAATAAATAGATAGAGACAGAGAATCTAGTAAATCTAGATTTAAAAATGTGCTATAATGAAAGGAGAGGAAATATGATTCTCAGACATCCGGGCATCAGCCCAACCAATGACTTGGTTGCTAAGAAAATCTTTAGCAACCCAGAAATCACTTGTCAATTTATCCGCGATATGCTGGACTTGCCAGCAAAAAATGTGACCATTTTGGAGGGAAGCAATATTCATGTCTTGCCTTCCATACCTTATTCGGCACAGGATTTCTATACCAGTATAGATGTTTTGGCTGAGCTAGATAATGGGACGCAAGTAATTATTGAAATTCAGGTGCATCATCAGAATTTTTTCATTAATCGTTTGTGGGCTTATCTGTGCAGTCAGGTCAATCAAAACCTAGAAAAAATTCGCCAGCAAGAGGGCAATACTCACCAGAGTTATAAACACATCGCACCCGTATATGCTATCGCAATTGTGGATAGCAACTATTTCCAAGATGATTTGGCTTTTCATAGCTTTAGTATGCGAGAGGACACGACAGGTGAAGTCTTAACCATCACAAATAATGGACAGGAACACCATCTGCTCAAGATGGCGTTCTTAGAACTAAAAAAATACAGAGAAACCAGCAAGGATAGCG
>NZ_JUUO01000142.1 GCF_001074975.1 Streptococcus pseudopneumoniae
TTAGCTAGTCTTCTTCAAGAATTGTACGCTTTACCACTTAGCCAACGTCATGTGGAGTCTGATGGATTGGTATTTGACCCAGCACAGATTACAAAACGTACAGCCAATGGTGTCGCAGTCCCTCACGGAGACCATTTCCATTTCATTCCATATTCGCAAATGTCTGCCTTGGAAGAAAAATTGGCTCGAAATCTGCCAATTGGAGGTCAGCCAATTCAAAGTCATGCTGACAATACGAAACCAAGCAGTACTGAGAAACCAAGTTCAACCATTAAACCAAACTTTAATCTCAATACGCCAGCACCGAATCGAGGAACTGGAGGAGCCTATACAACGGATGATGGGTATGTCTTTAGTCCGACAGATGTGATTGAAGATACAGGAGATGCTTTTGTTGTACCGCACGGCAATCATTTCCACTATATACCAAAGAGTGATTTGTCTGCAGGAGAATTGGCTGCTGCTCAAGCTTATTGGAATGGTAAACAGGGCTCACATTCTGCTACAAGTTCAAGTAAACCAAATAGCAATGATACAAATCCAGCCCAACCAAGTTTGACAGAGACTCCTAATCTGAATGTCACGCCAACTTATCATCAAGACCAAGGAGATGACATTCCAAGACTTTTACGTGAATTGTATGCCAAACCTTTATCAGAACGACATGTAGAATCTGATGGTCTAGTCTTTGATCCGGCACAAATCATCAAACGTACAGCTAACGGTGTCGCAGTGCCTCACGGAGACCATTATCACTTTATTCCTTATTCGCAAATGTCTGATTTAGAGCAGAAGATTGCAAGAATGATTCCGTTAAAAGGGCAAAATGGATTAAATCAAATTGGTACAGATATTAAACCTTTAGTATCAAAGGAAGTAGTTCATAAGTTCTTAGGACAACCAATCAAAGCTTATGGAAAAGGTTTAGATGGTAAACCTTATGATACTAGTGATGGATACATATTTAGCAAAAATTCAATCGATTCTGTTGATAAATCAGGTGTTATTGCCAGACACGGAGATCATTTCCATTATATGGGATATGGTGAATTAGAACAATTCGAATTGGATGAAGTTGCCAAATGGATTCAAGAAACTGGTAAAAATCCAGACGACATCGTTTCTTCAATTCACTCAGATGAGAAGGAAAAACCAAAGTTTGATTATAAAAAAGTAACGAATAAAGTTTCTAGAAATAGTAAAATTGGTTATATAATCAATGAAGGTGATAAAGATTATTTTTATTCACGTGAAGAACTAGATCTTACTCAAATAGCTTTTTCTGAGCAGGAACTAATGCTCAAAGATAAAGATACCTATCGTTATGATATTGTAGAAACAGAAATTAAGCCAAGATTGGCTGTAGATGTATCTAGCTTGCCTATGCATGCAGCCAATACTACGTATGATACTGGAACTTCCTTCATTATTCCACATATCGATCATATTCATGTCGTACCATATTCTTGGTTAAGTAGTGAGCAAATAGCAACTATAAAATATGTAATGCAGCACCCTGATGTGCGTCCTGAAGTTTGGTCAAAACCAGGTCATGAAGATGCTGGCTCTGTTATTGCTAATGTAACTCCTATTGAAAAACGGCCTGGAATGCAGAACTGGCAAATTATCCATTCTGCGGAAGAAGTTCAGAAAGCACTTAAAGAAGGCAAGTTTGCAACTCCTGATGGATATATTTTTGATCCACAGGATGTATTGGCAAAGGGAACCTATATTTGGGCAGATAAATCTTTCAGTATTCCAAAAGCTAGCGGTGATTCATTGAGAAATATCAATCAATCTGATTTATCAGATAAAGAGTGGAAACAAGCTCAAGAGTTGATAGCTAAAAGAAATGAAGAAAAAGAAACAACAAATGAGTCTTCTAATTCACATTCAGTTTCCTCAGATAAGAAATCGGAAACAAAGAAAGATGCAACGGATTCAAACAAAGTCGATGAACAACCAAAGGATAATAAATCTCAAAATGAGGCAGATGCGACTAGCAGCAATCCTTCAGTCGAAAAAGTTGGTGAAGAAGAAAAATCACATACAGAAAACAAAGAAGATGATTATGATGATATACCAGATTATGGATTAGATAAGGATACTTTAAAAAATCATATAAATCAAGTAGCACAAATTGCTCAAATTGATTCTAAAAATCTTATTTTTTCATCAGAAGGAGTTCAGTTTTATAATAAGAATGGGGATTTAGTAACTTATGATATTAAAACTCTTAAGCAAATAAAACCTTAGAATATTTTGACTAATGATCATCTAGTTGAAAGGATATTGTTCTATTATTGGATAGAACAATGTCCTTTTATTTGTTAATAAAAAGATGAAATTTCATGTCTAAAAAATGAAGAAAGGATTCTTAAAGTAATAATTTGATTCTCTTTCACTAAAAATCTTGACAGATAAGCTTAAAAAAGGTAAACTATTTACTGGTTAATTAATTGGTTAAATAACCAGTTTAGAAAAAACTGTTTAACCAAGCAAAAGAAGTTAAAAAGCTTCATCATTTATTGAAATGAGGGATTTATGAAATTCAGTAAAAAATATATAGCAGCTGGATCAGCTGTTATCGTATCTTTGAGTCTTTGCGCTTATGCGCTAAATCAGCATCGTTCGCAGGAAAATAAGGACGATAATCGTGTCTCTTATGTGGATGGCAGCCAGTCAAGTCAGAAAACTGAAAACCTGACACCAGATCAGGTTAGCCAGAAAGAAGGAATTCAGGCTGAGCAAATTGTTATCAAGATTTCAGATCAGGGTTATGTTACATCACACGGTGATCACTATCATTACTATAATGGGAAAGTTCCTTATGATGCCCTCTTTAGTGAAGAACTTCTGATGAAGGATCCAAACTATCAACTTAAAGATGCTGATATTGTCAATGAAGTCAAGGGTGGTTATATCATCAAGGTCGATGGAAAGTATTATGTCTACCTGAAAGATACAGCTCATGCTGATAATGTTCGAACCAAAGATGAAATCAACCGTCAAAAACAAGAACATGTCAAAGATAAGGAGAAGGTCAGCTCTGATGTTGCTGTAGCAAGGTCTCAGGGACGCTATACAACAGATGATGGTTATGTCTTTAATCCAGCTGACGTTATTGAAGATACTGGTGATGCCTATATCGTTCCTCATGGAGGTCACTATCACTACATTCCAAAAAGTGATTTGTCTGCTAGTGAATTAGCAGCAGCCAAAGCTATTCTAGCTGGGAAAAATACGCAACCGAGTCAGTTAAGCTATTCTTCAACAGTTAGTGACAATAACACGCAATCTGTAGCACACGGATCAACTAGCAAGCCAGAAAGCAAAGTTGAAAATCTCCAAAGTCTATTGAAAGAACTCTATGATTCACCTAGCGACCAACGTTACAGTGAATCAGATGGCTTAGTCTTTGACCCTGCTAAGATTGTCAGTCGTACACCGAATGGAGTTGCGATTCCGCATGGCGACCATTATCACTTTATTCCTTACAGCAAACTCTCTGCTTTAGAAGAAAAGATTGCCAGAATGGTGCCTATAGGCGGAACTGGTTCTACAGTTTCTACAAATGAAAAACCTAATAAAGTAGCGTCTAGTCTTGGAAGTCTTTCAAACAATCCTTCTTCTTCAACGATAAGTAAGGAACTCTCTTCAACTTCTGATGGCTATATCTTTAATCCAAAAGATATCGTTGAAGAAACAGCTACAGCTTATATCGTCAGACATGGTGATCATTTCCATTACATCCTTAAGGCGAATCAAATTGGTCAACCGACTCTTCCAAACAATGGTCTAGCAACACCTTCGCCATCTCTTCCAACCAATCCAGGTGCTTCACATAAGGAACATGAAGAAGGTGGACATGGATTTGATGCCAATCGTATTATTGCTGAAGATGAGCAAGGTTTTATCATGAGTCACGGTGATCACAATCATTACTTCTTCAAGAAGGATTTGACAGCAGACCAAATTAAGGCTGCGCAAGATCACTTGAAAGGGGCAAATACAACAACACCAGCACATGATGGCGATCACGACGAAGATAATAATGGACACCATCATGGTGAAGAACACGATCATGGTTTTGATGCCAACCGTGTCATCAGTGAGGATGAGCAAGGATTTGTCATGAGTCATGGTGACCACAATCATTACTTCTTCAAGAAGGATTTGACAGCTGATCAAATTAAGGATGCACAAGACCATTTAAAAACACATCATGATGCAGAGCCTGTAAAACCTCTTGCTAAAACGGTAGAGTCTTTCTCAAGAGATGCTAGCGATGAAGAAAAGATTGCTTACATTTCTAAGACCTATGGCGTTCCACTTGAAGCTATTAGAATTTCAAACGGATTCTTTGTTTTTGGAAATCCAGACCAAGCCTACGATCCAACTCATATCCATCCATATGCTGTTCGTAAAGAACACGTTCGTATTCCTCTTCAAACTGGAAATCCAGAACTTGATTTCCTAAATGAACTTTATACCACTGCTTTGCGAGATGGTGTGTCTCCTTATAGCTTGCAGGTAGAAAATGGTAGTTTTGTGATTCCTCATGGCGACCATAATCACTACATCAAGGTTCAAACTAAGGGCTTTGAAGTGGCTTTGAAAAACAAGATTCCAGCTCTACAATCCAACTACCAACCTGGAGCTTTTGATGAGAAGGTAGTTTTGGCAAAAGTAGACCAACTTCTAGCTGAAAGCAGAAACATCTATAAAGACAAGCCTATCGAACAAAGACAGATTGAGTTAGCTTTAGGTCAGTTTACTGAAAACATGAAGAAACTGGCAACTAACTCTACAGTAGGTTATCTTGCAACACTGGATCTCTTTGATAAGCAATATATTCATATTGATGAAAGTGTCAAGCCTGTTAAAACAAGCGCTCTAGATAAGAAATATCAAGCCTTGATTGATAAAATAAATACACTGGATACAGATTCTTATGGGCTTCCTAAGAAAGATCTTCTCGTTCGACTCCAAGAAGCTAAATTGGCAAAAGATGAGGCTGCTTTAGCAGCAGTTGAATCACAACTTCGAGCTCTTCAAGACTTTAATGATCGAACAGGTGTTACAACTGTAGAATACATCAAGTATTTCTACGAACACGTAAATGACGGTCGTTTGAGTGATGAACTTCGAAACAAAGTAGCTCAGTTGACTTGGACCTTGTATCAATCTCAATCCTTCCTTAAGGCAGCAGAATTGAACAAATTATTCCCAAGTATCTATCAGGCAAAACAAGAAGTAGAAGAAGCTTTGAAAGCTCAACCAACTACTGCTAAATCGACTAAGACAGTTCTAGATACTGAAAAAGTTGATAATCAAAGTGCCAAGACAGCCATTTATGGCTTCTTGAAAGAATTGTATGGAGACTTTATGCCTGAAGAACATGTCAATCATGTTAGCAAGGAGCAAGTAGAAAGTCTTTTGAGCAAGGCAACTCAACTCTTGGAACAAATTCAAGAAGAAGGTATCAGACAATCTTTGGCAGAAGAAGTAGAAAATCTCAAAGCTGCCACAAACAAGGCTGATGCAGACTTGGATGAAGTAAACAGCCAGGTGAAAGATGTCTTGACTCGTATCGCTAGTGCCCTTCAACAAGAGAAAGAAAATACTGAGCAAGATCCTCAGACACTTGTACTCTATCAAAAACTCTACGATATCCTCATGTCGCTTCACGCTTACTTAGAAAACAATAAGGGTTCTGATGAGGACTTTGATAAGGTAGATGCTTTACTAGATCAACTTTCTGCCAAGAGTAAGGACAAAGCCGCTTTACTTGAATTGACAAAAGCTATTCTGGTCTTGAATCAAGAAATCAAGTCAAAATCAAGCGTAACTGAAGAAGCAACTCCAGCAGCAAATGCTGAAGCAAATGGTGATAAGACAAGTCCCGAAACTGAAACATCAGCAGCTGCGGAATCTAACAGTGAAACTGCCAGCGACGAAAACAAACCGAGCAACGCAACAGATTCTAAACCTGCTGAATCAACTTCAGAAAAGGAAACAACAGAATCTCCAACAAGTACTGGAAATCAAGAAAAACCAGTAGAGTAAAAAAGTTGGTAGTCGGAGATTTAGGAGATTTTGCCATTCAAGGCTGTTTCCCATTTCTCATTGTAATTATAAACCATGGCAACATAAGAAAACGAGCATTTCCAACTGAGGAGGTGCTCGTTTTTTGATAGTTAGAAGTAGTTTTTATCCGTCTATTTAGAGTTGATTACAAGAAATGATTGACTTGACTGTGAACATAAGATGTATCACCTATTATAATGTTCAAATAGCGCTCCAAAGCAAATAATTATCCTCATGAGTATAAATCTTCTAAATCAACGACTTCCAAACCATTTTCTGTCAAACGATAGATACTCGTACAGACCTCTTTTAAGAAACGACGGTCATGCGAAACAGTGATGATACCGCCTGGATAGGTTGCAAAGAGTTTTCTGATTTGGGGTTGAGAAGTGGGAGAAAAGTTTCGTGTGGGTTCGTCCAACAGGAGAAAATTTGGTTTGCGCAAGACTAAATCTAAAAGCAGGAGTTTTCCCTGTTGCCCGCCAGATAAGGAGCGAATTTGATGCTGCATTTCTGGATAACTGAAATTGAGACTGGCTAAGTGGGATTGGATTTTCTGTAGTTCCTCTTTTTCACCAGTTTTGCTGAGATAAGCTATTGGGGATAAATCCAATTGTAGTTTTTGCTGGTAATCTTGAGGCATATAACCAAGCGAAATCTCTTTTTTATCATTAAGAAGTTGCTGTAACTTGGCTAACAGAGTTGATTTTCCAATACCATTTGGGCCGATGATACCAATTTTTTCTTGGCCACGGACAGTTAATTGTAGTTCTTGCACCAAAATTCGCTCGCCAATGGATAAATTTTCTTTTTCCAGTTGGATTAAGACTTTAGAAGTAGGTAATGGCTGTATATCTGAGAAGAAAAGTCTGATTTCTTCCTCTTCAAGTGGTTTTTTGGTCATGGACTGAGCTGCCTTTTCAATACGTTTTTCTTGAGAGAGAACAATTTTCATCTTTTTAGCTAATAGGCGACCGGCAGTACTGTCTTTAGTAGCTCGAAGCGCAGTTTCTACATTTTGCTTGACTCGCCGATGTTTTTCCATGGTTTTATCGTAGGCTCTTTTGTCGTTAGCAGCTTGCTGGCTTTGTTTGATAAAATTAGCCTTTCTCTGGTCGCTATAGCTATCATAATCTAAATGTTCTACTAGTGTTTCCGCTTTTTTCCGGTGCTTGACCAGTCGTAAGTGGACAATAGTATCAGCCGTTTCAGAAAGAAAATCCTCATCATGAGAAATGAAAATAACGGTTTGCCGAATCTTTCGAATCTGACCTTTTAGCCAATCAACCGTCTCAAGGTCTAAGTCGTTTGAAGGTTCATCTAAAAATAGAATCTCAAAGGGTTTGGCTAACTCATGGATGAGCTGAATTTTCAAAGATTCGCCCCCTGAGAGGCTCCCAATCTTTTGGTCGCTAGCGAAACGATCGCTATCAAAATGCAATTCCTCAGCCAAACGATAGAGGATACTGTAGTCTAAATCAATAGAATCTAAAAAGAAGTAGTCGTGTAGAGTCCTATTTTTTAGCTCCTCGGGGAGTTTTTGAGGAATATAGGCCAGAGACTGATGGTCAGACTGGATGTCTCCCCTGACAGTGAAATCAGGCAAAGCGTCCCCCATTAAAGTTTTAAGCAAAGTTGATTTGCCATTTCCTTCTTCTCCAATAATAGCTACCTTTTCTCCGTCTTGGATGGTCATGCTTAAGTCGGCTACAAGGTCTCGTAAATCTTTGTTTTGTGTGATGGTCAGGTGATTGATTTTTATCATATGATTGCCCTTTCTAGAATGTTGATAGTGCATAACAAAAAGCTCTACTTTATGGCTCTATAATATTTGTAGTGGGTAAATCCCCTATGGATATTATGGAGCCTACTTTGT
>NZ_JUUO01000009.1 GCF_001074975.1 Streptococcus pseudopneumoniae
CTGTACTTGAGTACGGCAAGGCGACGTTGACGTGGTTTGAATTTGATTTTCGAAGAGTATTAACAATTTAGAAACGCTATGATTCCACTCCTTTTACATTAAAAAGGAACTGCATAAAGCAATCCCTTTCTGATTTTGAAATTATTTACTTAACATTTGATAGTTGAGATAATCAATAGCCCACCTATAAAAATAGTTATAGTAAAATTCCTTATTTATTGATTTCAAGCTCCGACAACTGTGTTTGAATAACTGACAGTTCTGCACCAGCCTGAAGAAGAGCAGCTGCAGTATAGGCACCTTCTACAATCGGAACCCTATTGATGACGATACTTTTATCACTGAAATCAGCCACCATTTCTAAGTTCATTTTAGCAGAGCCTAGGTCAAAAAAGGCTAATAAAATATCTGCTGGATTTTCGAAAACAACTCTATCTACTTGATCAAAACTTGTTCCAATTCCTCCATCTTCGGTTCCTCCTACATAAGTAATCGGAACATCTTTAGCTACTTCACCAATCAGTTCAACAACACCTTGTGCAATGTGTTTGGAATGTGAAACGATAACAAGACCAATACTTCCCATTAGACCACCCCAGTTTCTAAAAGAGCAGTAAAGAGTAATCCTGATGAGAATGATCCAGGATCAATATGTCCAAGAGAACGTTCTCCGACATAAGATGCCCTTCCTTTAGTTGCAAGTAAATCTTTGGTAGCATTCACTACCTTATCAATAACCTCTTGAGTCAATTGGCCAGCACACAAGGCAGCAATAACAGGAGTCCAAACATCAACCATTGTCTTTTCTCCAACTTCTGCTTTCCCACGTTTGACAATCATATCCAAACCGCTTTGTAAGATTTCCTCTATTTTCGAATTAGAATCAGCCTTGGCCATGCCCATAAAAGCAGAGCCATACAGAGGACCAGAAGCACCGCCTACCTTACTCAGTAGTTGCATTGAGACAAGTTTAAACACATCGCTGCTTGTCTCAAATGTCTTTCCTTCTAAGTTCTCCATAACTGCAGCCATGCCACGCGCCATATTTCCACCGTGGTCTCCATCTCCTATAGGGGTGTCTAGCTCACTAAGGTAATCTTTCTGTTCTTGAATCTTTTCATTAAAAAGCTTCATCCATTCAAGAGCTTGTTCAGCATTCATGAGACATTTCCTCCTTGAGTTTTACCAAGCTGGTGTAGTAACAGGTGCATTTAGAGCATCCAACCACTCATCGTCTGCCAATCGAATCAATGTTAATGACAAGCCGGTCATATCAATTGATGTCATATAGTTTCCAATTTTCTTAAACGCCAACTCAACACCTTTTTTATGGAGTAATTTAACCACATCATTTGCAAATACGTATTGTTCCATAAGAGGAGTGCTTCCTAAACCATTAATGAGAAGGCCATAGCGTTCTCCAGTCTTAAGTTGGAAACCTTCAGATAATTTTTCAACCAATTCTGAGGCCAATTGTGCTGAAGGTTGCATTTTCTCTTTCTTATATCCTGGCTCACCATGAATACCAACTCCATATTCAAATTCATCATCTTCTAGAACAAAACCTGGTTTCCCAACTTCAGGAACGGTTGCTCCAGACAAGGCTAGCCCAATTGTTTTAATTTCTAAGACAAGTTTGTCGGCCAAGTCCTTCATTTCAGATAATGATTTACCAGAACGAGCTGCATCACCCAAAATTTTATGGACTAAAATAGTACCTGCGACACCTCGACGGCCTTGGGTATAGAGACTATTTTCAACAGCGATATCATCATCAACCACAACGCTTGCTACATCAATACCTTCCATTTCAGCAAGTTCTTGTGCAATTTCAAAGTTCATAATGTCACCAGAATAGTTCTTGATGACCATGAAAACTCCAGCACCTTCATCAGCCGCCTTAATGGCTTCTAAAATTTGGTCCGGAGTAGGTGAAGTGAAGACTGCTCCACAAATGGCAGCAGACAACATTCCATCTCCTACAAATCCAGCATGACTTGGTTCATGTCCTGAACCTCCACCTGAAATGAGACCAACTTTTCCTGTCTTTTCTGCCTTTCTAACGATGACATCGAAACCATCTAAGCGTTCTACCAAGTCATCATGCATGAATGACAATCCCTGCAACATTTCATCAACAACTTGTGTCGGTTCATTTATAATTTTTTTCATGAGAAACTCCTTTCGGCATGTATCTTTGTTTTCGCTTTCATTATATATTTTTTATTGCTGGATGATAAGGGACAGATTCTATTATTTGTCCCCTTTTAAACCCATTTAAAACATTTTTTGGTAAAATGAAGTAAGTAAAAGAAAGGCTTCCTATGGCATCATCACTTATTACAAAAAAACGAATTGCCAAGGCATTTAGAGACCTATTAGCTACTAGAGAATTTGATAAAATCTCTATTGTAGATATCATGGAATCAGCTGGCATTCGTAGACAGACCTTTTATAATCACTTTCTTGACAAATATGAATTGCTAGACTGGATATTTGAAAATGACTTAACCGAGTATATCACCAATAACTTGGACTTCATTTCAGGTCAAAAACTATTACAAGAATTATTTTTTTATTTCGAACAAGAGCGTGACTTTTATATTCAACTTTTTGATATTCAAGGGCAAAATAACTTCTATGACCAATTTATCAGCTACTGTCGCTTGCTTGTATCAAAAATTTTAAAAGAATACGGTCAGATTGATATCGATTCATCTTCTTATACTTGTTTTTTGTTAGACTATCATTCACATGCTCTAGCAGAAATCGTGAAGGCTTACGTCAATAAAAAAAGTCCAGTTCCACAACCAGACTTTCTAATCATGACAATTATTGGAAAGAGACCACAATGACATTTATTTCAAATCATAAACAAAAAATTATTTCAAGTTACATTTCGGCAGCTGTCAGCAGTCATCCTAAATTAGAAAAGCACCCTACCTTACCATTAGTCTATCAAAAAAATCGTAATCCTCATCAGGTTCCAATATTGTCGGGTGGAGGTTCAGGTCACGAACCTGCTCATATTGGATATGTGGGAGAAGGAATGCTTACTGCTGCTATCTATGGCCAATTATTTACTCCTCCCACAAGAACTGAAATCTTAGAGTCCATTCGTTTTTTAAACAATGGTCACGGTGTCTTCATCATTGTAAAAAATTTCGAAGCAGACATCAAAGAATTTAGCTCGGCCATTAACACTGCTAGAAAAGAAGGAATTAAAGTTGGCTATAGTCTAGCACACGACGATATTTCAATTGAACCTCACAATAGATTTCAAATTAGAGGAAGAGGGCTTGCAGGGACTATTTTACTTCATAAAGTTCTAGGATATGCAGCTCAGAATGGTGCCGACATAGAGCAACTAACTGATTTAGGTCATGAACTTGCTCCCGAAATCGCAACAATTGGCTTTGCAACAAAATCGGCTAGTCTCCCCCAAGCTACCCTTCCACTATTTAACTTGGAAGAAGGAAATATTTCCTATGGTATTGGGATACACGGCGAAGAAGGTTATCGTATCGTCCCATTCCAATCGTCAGAAATCCTGGCAAATGAAATTATAAGTAAATTAAGATTGCACTATCACTGGAAAAAAGGAGATCAATTTATATTGCTTATAAATAATCTAGGTACTAGTACCAACCTAGAAATGGGCATATTTATCAATGATCTCCTTCAACTCTTAGAAATTGAAGGAGTCACTATTACCTTTATAAAATCAGGAACATTTATGACCAGTCTGGATATGGCAGGTATATCCGTAACTCTCTGTCCTGTAAAGAATAAGCAATGGTTAGAAGCCCTCAATACTCCAACGACAGCTTTTGCATGGTAATTTGCTTGTATAACTCAAAAGGGCTACATCACTTGATAGCCCTTTTAATCATATCTTACTTTTAAAAGAACTCATTCTTGCCATTTCAAATAGGCCATCTATCCCTTACAATTCTTCCGATGAGCTTTGAGTTTTTTCAGACCCCAATCATAGTGGCTTGACGTGCTACTGACAAAGTAGGAACCTAGACTTGTCCCTCCCGTCCACTTATAGACACCCTTGGTAAAGAGTTCGTCATTGCTAAAAACTTCTATCAACTCTAAAACCTTCCTATGTGATTGTTCCAAGAGTCTAGTCGCTTCTTCTAAGGAGGTTTTCTGGTGCTTCTTCCAAAAAGCGACATTCATTTCTCCATAAGTTTTCCAATTATAAGGTTCAGGAAGAAAAGGTCTTTCGTGACCTTTTTGATTAGAATGAACCCAAGTCAAAAGTAACTGATGCCATTCATAGAGATGGATCAAAACATCCCGTAGATTCTTATCCCTTTTCCAGTGCGCTTCCTTTTTCTTTTGGTCTTTTGAAAAATCAAATGGAGTCTGTAACTCATCTTCACTTAATTGAGAGATGAAGAGGTTAAGCTTTTCATAATTTTCCTTAGAGGCCAGCATTAGCTCCTCTTTTGTTTTCGGTCTAGGCACAGAGTTCTCCCTTCATATTACTAGTTATTATTAGAAATTTTTTATCCTTTAAATCTCTATAACTTATCCTTTAATTTCTCAACAAAGAGATAGGCTGCTGGACAGGTCAAGGTATTCTTAATCGTCAAATGGTTGATTTGATGGATCTTTTTACGGTCTGTATGGGGAAATTCACGACAGGCCTTTGGACGAACGTCATAAATAGAACAGAGGTTATCTCCTCCTAAAAATGGGCAAGGCATGGATTTGAAAACCTTATCACCATCTTCATCTACCTGAAGGAATTCAGCTTCAAAAGCTGGTAATTTCATCTTAAAGTACTTGGCGATTCGTGTAATATCCGCTTCTTTAAAGTCAGGCCCCAATGTCTTACAACAGTTAGCACAGGCAGTACAATCAATCTCAGCAAAAACTTCTTGGTGAATCTGCTGGGCTATTTTATCCAAGTTCTTAGGTGGTTTTTTCTTTAAATTGGCTAAAACTTTACGGTGCTCCTTCTGCTTTTGCAAGGCTAGCTGATGGTAATACTCAATATCAATTTCTTTAGACATGGTTTCTCTCTTATTCTATTTGTTTCCCCCTATTATATCATGCCTCTGACTCATTGAAAAGTGGACTTTATAAGACTATACTTTCCAAAAATGCGTCAAAAAACCTTGCAACTAAGTTACAAGGTTAATGACATTAATCGAAGTTAACGTATTCTTTTTGAAGTTCAAGGACTTCTTCCATTGTTGAACACTCTGTAAGGGCACGGTTAGCGTACTCTTCCATCTTAGCAGTGTCCAATTTCTT
This sequence comes from Streptococcus pseudopneumoniae, assembly GCF_001074975.1. Taxonomy (GTDB): domain Bacteria; phylum Bacillota; class Bacilli; order Lactobacillales; family Streptococcaceae; genus Streptococcus; species Streptococcus pseudopneumoniae_D. The sequence goes on from NZ_JUUO01000009.1 coordinate 5,275, forward strand.
CATCAAGCTACGTGTACGAAGGACTGATGTTGCTGACATAGAGAACTCATCTAAGCCCATTCCGACAAGAAGTGGAACAGCTTTTTGGTCACCAGCCATCTCACCACACATACCAGCCCATTTACCTTCAGCGTGAGCTGCCTTGATAACGTTGTTGATCAAGCGAAGGATTGATGGGTTATATGGTTGGTAAAGGTATGAAACTTGCTCATTCATACGGTCTGCTGCCATTGTGTATTGGATCAAGTCGTTTGTACCAATTGAGAAGAAGTCAACTTCTTTAGCAAATTGGTCTGCAAGCATTGCCGCTGCAGGAATTTCAATCATGATACCAACTTGGATATCATCCGCAACTGCAACTCCTTCAGCAAGAAGGTTTGCTTTTTCTTCATCAAAGACTGCTTTAGCTGCACGGAATTCTTTCAAGAGGGCAACCATTGGGAACATGATACGCAATTGACCATGAACAGATGCACGAAGAAGAGCACGGATTTGTGTGCGGAACATTGCATCTCCAGTTTCAGAAATAGAGATACGAAGGGCACGGAATCCAAGGAATGGGTTCATTTCGTGTGGCATATCGAAGTAAGGAAGTTCCTTATCTCCACCGATGTCCATAGTACGAACAACGACTGGTTTACCATTCATTCCCTCAAGAACAGCCTTGTATGCTTCATACTGCTCGTCTTCTGTTGGGAAGTCTTGAGAATCCATGTACAAGAACTCTGTACGGTAAAGTCCAACAGCTTCTGCCCCGTTGTTGTTAACACCTTCAACGTCTTTTGGAGTACCGATGTTAGCAGCCAACTCGAAGTGTTTACCGTCAGCAGTCACTGTTTGAGCATCTTTCAAAAGTGCCCATTCAGCTTTTTGTTTAGCATAAGCTTCACCAGCTGCTTTAAATTCTGCCGCTTGTTCATCTGTTGGGTTGATAATGACTTCACCAGTAATTCCGTTAACGGCAAGGATATCACCGTCTTTCACCACTTCAGTGATGTTATTAGTTCCCAATACAGCTGCAATTTCAAGTGTACGTGCCATGATAGCTGAGTGGCTTGTACGTCCACCGATGTTTGTTACAAAAGCTTTTACAAAGTTTTTGTCCAATTGAGCTGTATCAGATGGTGTCAAGTCATGTGCAATCACGATTACTTCTTCGTTGATAGAAGCTGGGTTAGGCAATTTCTTACCAAGAAGGTTTGCCAATACACGTTTTGTCACGTCGCGGATATCCGCTGCACGTTCTTGCATGTATGGGTTGTCTTCCATGCCTTCAAAGATGGTGATGAACATGTCAGTCACTTCTTTAAGACCTGCTTCAGCATTGACTTTCTTAGCACGGATTGTTTCTTTAATCTGACCGATCAATTCTGGATCAGAAAGAACCATCAAATGAGCATCAAAAACTTGCGCCGCTTCTTCACCCAGCGTACCTACAGCTTTCTCACGGATAAGAGAAAGCTCGTTTTGAGAAGCTTCAAGAGCAACATCCAAACGAGCCTCTTCTGCGTTTGTATCTTCGACTGAAACAGTCTCGAATGACAAATCCGGTTGAACGAGTAGATATGCTTTTGCAACTGCAACACCGTCAGATGCTGCGATTCCTTTAAGCATTTCTGTCATTTTCCTTATGCCAATCCTTCTTTTTCCATTGTTTCTGAGATTGCAGCGATAGCGTCATCTGCATCCGCACCTTCAGCTGAGATAGTTACGTCAGCACCTTGGCCAACACCAAGACTCATAACACCCATGATTGATTTAAGGTTAACTGACTTACCTTTGTACTCAAGAGTGATATCTGAAGCAAATTTGCTAGCAGTTTGTACCAACAATGTTGCTGGACGTGCGTGAATACCTGTTTCTGCCACTACGTGGAAATCTTTAGAAGCCATAGTTTGACTCTCCTTTTGTTCTTTCTTTTTTGAGTTATATGTGATAACCCTTACAATTTGGTATTATATCATCTTCTAGGAATTTTTTCAAGCATTTTATGGGATTTATTCGATTTCCTTTCAGATAACTTGCTGAAAATCTTCCATATCGAATAACAAAACACAGGATATAGTTTTTCAAAAAACAACTCATAGGATAATTATCACTATTTTACAAACAAAACACTACATATTGTGTTTTGTAAAGTCATGTGCGAAAACAGACCACTATATTTAGTTTTAAATCGTTGACAAAAATTTATTTTCTGATATACTAAGAAAGTAATCTATTTTGAAAGAGGAGTTACACAATGGTAACCGTTTATTCTAAAAACAACTGTGTCCAATGTAAAATGACCAAACGTTTCTTGGACAGTAATAATGTCGCTTATCGTGAAATCAATCTTGATGAGCAACCTGAGTACATCGATCAAGTTAAAGAGCTCGGTTTCAGCGCAGCTCCTGTTATCCAAACACCAACTGAAGTCTTTTCAGGTTTCCAACCAGGAAAACTGAAACAATTAGCATAATCTTAGTACATCATCCAGAAGAAACTGCTTCTAGGGCTAACTTAGAAGCCTTTCTTTTGTAATTAGATAAGGGAAATTTTATGGGATTAAAACATCTTGAAGACGTAACTTACTTCCGTCTCAATAACGAAATCAACCGTCCTGTTAATGGACAAATCATGCTTCATAAAGATAAGGAAGCCTTGGATGCCTTCTTTAAAGAAAATGTAGTTCCAAACACTATGGTTTTTGATTCAATCAAAGATAAAATCAACTACCTCATTGAACACAACTACATCGAAACAGCCTTTATCAAGAAATACCGTCCAGAATTTTTGGAAGAATTGTCACAATTTATCAAAGACCAAAACTTCCAATTCAAGTCTTTCATGGCAGCTTATAAGTTTTATAATCAATATGCCTTAAAGACTAACGACGGTGAATACTATCTTGAAAGTATGGAAGACCGTGTCTTCTTTAACGCCCTTTATTTCGCTGATGGCAATGAAGCTGTTGCAATCGATATTGCCAATGAAATCATCCACCAACGCTACCAACCTGCTACTCCTTCCTTCTTGAATGCTGGACGTGCGCGTCGTGGGGAGTTGGTATCTTGCTTCCTGATCCAAGTAACGGATGATATGAACTCTATCGGACGTTCTATTAACTCAGCTCTTCAGCTCTCACGTATCGGTGGTGGTGTGGGAATTACCCTCAGCAACCTTCGTGAAGCTGGTGCACCTATCAAAGGCTATGAAGGAGCTGCTTCAGGTGTCGTTCCAGTAATGAAGCTTTTCGAAGATAGCTTCTCTTACTCCAACCAATTGGGGCAACGTCAAGGTGCTGGGGTTGTTTACCTCAATGTCTTTCATCCAGATATCATCGCCTTCCTTTCAACTAAGAAAGAAAACGCCGATGAAAAAGTTCGTGTCAAGACCCTTTCGCTTGGTGTGGTGGTACCTGATAAATTCTACGAATTAGCACGTAAAAATGAAGAAATGTACCTCTTCAGCCCTTATTCTGTCGAAAAAGAGTATGGTGTACCTTTCAACTACATCGATATCACTGAAAAATACGATGAATTGGTCGCAAATCCAAATATCCGCAAGACAAAAATCAAGGCGCGTGATTTGGAAACTGAAATTTCTAAATTGCAACAGGAATCTGGCTATCCTTATGTCGTTAACATCGATACTGCTAACCGTGCAAATCCAGTTGATGGTAAGATTATCATGAGTAACTTGTGTTCAGAGATTCTTCAAGTCCAAGAACCAAGCTTGATCAACGATGCTCAAGAATTCCTTCAAATGGGAACAGACGTTTCATGTAACCTTGGTTCAACCAACGTGGTCAACATGATGACTTCACCTGACTTTGGTCGCTCAATCCGTGCTATGGTTCGTGCCCTTACTTTCGTGACAGATAGTTCGCACATCGTAGCTGTTCCTACCATCGACCACGGAAATAGCCAAGCTCATACCTTTGGTCTTGGTGCCATGGGACTTCACAGCTACCTTGCCCAACAATTGATTGAATATGGATCGCCTGAGTCGGTTGAATTTACAAGCATCTACTTTATGCTTATGAACTACTGGACCTTGGTTGAGTCAAACAATATTGCACGTGAGCGTGGTATCACCTTCCACAACTTTGAAAAATCAGACTATGCTAACGGAAGCTACTTCAACAAGTATATAACTGGCGAATTTGTTCCAAAATCAGACCGTGTTAAAGAACTCTTCAAAGATGTCTTTATCCCAAGTGCTGCTGACTGGGCTGAACTTCGCGACAAGGTGCAAGCATATGGTCTTTACCACCAAAACCGCCTTGCTGTAGCGCCAAATGGTTCTATCAGCTACATCAACGACGTTTCTGCTTCTATCCACCCGATTACGCAACGTATCGAGGAACGCCAAGAGAAGAAAATCGGTAAAATCTACTACCCTGCTGCTGGCTTGTCAACAGATACTATTCCTTACTACACTTCTGCCTACGACATGGATATGCGTAAGGTGATTGATGTCTATGCTGCTGCAACTGAGCACGTGGACCAAGGACTTTCACTTACTCTCTTCATGCGTAGTGACATTCCAAAAGGACTTTACGAATGGAAGAAAGAAAACAAACAAACGACACGTGACTTGTCTATCCTTCGTAACTATGCCTTTAACAAGGGTATCAAGTCTATCTACTACGTCCGTACCTTTACAGATGATGGTGGAGAAGTCGGTGCTAACCAATGTGAAAGCTGTGTGATTTAATTCGTCGCTCAAAAGTATTACATTCACTTAATCCATTAAACGTATTTTGCTGATAAAATCATGTAAGAACAAAAAAGTCGGGCTTCCGACTTTTTGTGCGATACTCCTCTAGAATTATGATAAAATAGAAATAATTGTGAGCTCGCAATACTAAACACAGAAAGAGATTTCAAATGGAAACTTACTACAAAGCCATTAACTGGAATGCCATCGAAGATGTCATCGACAAATCAACTTGGGAAAAACTGACAGAGCAATTCTGGCTCGATACACGTATTCCCTTGTCAAATGACTTGGATGACTGGAGAAAGCTATCAAATGTAGAAAAAGACTTGGTTGGAAAAGTCTTTGGTGGTTTAACCCTTCTAGACACTATGCAATCTGAAACTGGGGTTCAAGCCCTTCGCGCGGACATCCGTACACCACATGAGGAAGCTGTTTTCAATAACATCCAATTTATGGAATCTGTTCACGCTAAATCTTACTCTTCAATCTTCTCTACCTTGAATACTAAGGCTGAGATTGAAGAAATTTTCGAATGGACCAATACCAATCCTTACCTACAAAAGAAGGCTGAGATTGTTAACGAAATCTACCTAAACGGTAGCCCACTTGAAAAGAAAGTTGCCAGCGTCTTCCTCGAAACCTTCCTCTTCTACTCTGGTTTCTTCACTCCCCTCTACTATCTCGGTAACAACAAACTAGCCAACGTTGCGGAAATCATTAAATTGATCATTCGTGATGAGTCTGTTCACGGAACCTACATCGGTTATAAATTCCAACTTGGTTTCAATGAATTGCCTGAAGAAGAGCAAGAAAAACTCAAAGAATGGATGTACGACCTTCTCTACACTCTTTATGAAAACGAAGAAGGCTACACAGAAAGCCTCTATGATGGTGTTGGTTGGACGGAAGAAGTCAAAACCTTCCTTCGCTACAATGCCAACAAGGCACTCATGAACCTGGGACAAGATCCACTCTTCCCAGATTCAGCAGATGATGTCAACCCAATCGTTATGAACGGTATTTCAACAGGAACTTCCAACCACGACTTCTTCTCTCAAGTCGGAAATGGTTACCTCCTTGGTGAAGTTGAAGCCATGCAAGACGATGACTACAACTACGGTTTGGACTAATTCAATTATCCCAGAACTGATAACAAATATCATGGTTTGTTTAAAACAACCATGATATTTTTGTTTTTGTTTTCTTTTGTTTTTTAAATTGATTGATTGATTGAATACTTTATGATAAAATAGTAATAGAAATAGAGGTGATAACGATGCTAAAGCAGGAAAAACTAGATAATATTCTAGAAACGGTAAATACAAAGGGAACTATTACTGTCAAAGAAATCATGACTCGCTTGAATGTGTCTGATATGACTGCTAGACGCTACTTGCAAGAGTTAGCAGACAAGGATTTACTTGTTCGGGTGCACGGGGGAGCTGAAAAAATTCGCACAGGTTCCATTTTAAACAATGAACGTTCCAATATCGAGAAACAAAGCTTACAGATTGCAGAAAAACAAGAAATCAGCCGTTTTGCAGGCCATTTAATTGATGAGGGTGAAACTATTTTTATCGGCCCTGGTACAACTTTGGAATCTTTTGCTCGTGAACTTCCAATTGATAATATTCGTGTTGTAACAAACAGTTTACCAGTCTTTCTCATCTTAAACGAACGAAAACTAACAGACTTGATTTTAATTGGTGGAAACTACCGCTCTATCACTGGAGCCTTTGTGGGAACACTAACCTTGCAAAACTTAGCCAATCTTCAATTTTCTAAAGCTTTCGTTAGCTGTAATGGTATTCAGGACAATGCGATTGCGACCTTCAGCGAAGAGGAAGGTGAATCCCAACGCATCGCCCTCAATAATTCCAATAAAAAATACTTACTAGCTGACAATAGTAAGTTCAATAAATTTGATTTCTATACCTTCTACAATATCTCTGATATTGATACCGTCGTTTCAGACTCTAAACTGAGCAAAGAAACCTTCGAACAACTTTCAAAACAAACAAAAATTATTCTTTCTAAACCATAAAACTATCCCCACCGATTGGTGGGGATTTTTACAAAGAGTTTCCTAGATTATTTATGATTGTTGAAACGGCATAAAATCTGAATCAAAGGAGATATTATCCCGTTCTTCAGGACTGATAAAATTTAAAAAGATATTTTGAAATTCTTCAATCTCATAATCTGAATGGCAAATCCATTCTTTACCAGTAGAGACATACCATTTCCCAAGTTTTTTCAGCTCCTCATTAGTCAAACAAGGTATTTGAGAACATTTATCAAAATTGATAATATAAACTTTTTCATAAATAGATTGGATAAAATCTTTGAACATCTTTTGCCTCACTATAATTCTATATCTAATTACTAATTCTACTAGTCTATAATCTGACTTTCTGCTACTTTCTTGTACCAGTGAGCTGATTTCTTAGGATAACGTTCTTGGGTTTCAAAGTCTACATAGAAGAGACCGTAACGTTTCTCATACCCATTTGACCATGAGAAGACATCCATTAATGACCAAATGAAGTAACCTTTTACATTAGCTCCATCTGCAATAGCATCAGACAAGACTTCCAAGTGTTGTTTGACATAATCAATACGGCCATCATCGTAAACAGTGTTATCAACAAACTCATCTTTATATCCAAGACCATTTTCAGTGATGTAAATCTTCTTGTAGTTCGGATAATCTTTCTTCACGCGCATGATTTGGTCATACAAACCTTGAGGGTAGATAATCCAATCCCAATCTGTACGTGGCACATAGTCAGGAGCTGCACGACGACCAACACCTTTGATTTGGTATTTAGAGCTTCCTTTCTCACCCTTACCATTATGGATGATTTCTGTTTCGCCATCAAAGGCTTCCATCCAGTCACTCATATAGTAATTGATTCCAAGGAAGTCGTTCAAGTCTTTCGCAGCTTCTAATGCTGTAAAATCTTCTTCACGAAGATCTAAGCTACCACCATTGACTGATAAGATATGGTTGATACCTTCCATCGTTTCAGCTGAATAGCGACCTAGATAAGTTGCATCCAATATAAATTTATTGTGAATAATATCTTCCAACTCAGCTGCACGAACATCTGCTGGATTTTTAGGATCTAAAGGATACTTGGTTGGCAGTGCGTGAACAACACCAATTTCGCCTTTATAACCTTTATCTTTATATAGCTTGACTGCACGCGCATGAGACACCATCATATTGTGGTGTGATTGGAAGACTTTGGCAAGGTCGTACTGAATACCTGGAGGGAATTTCCCAACCAAGTATTGACCATCACCGATTGGTCCGATTTCATTGAAGGTTGTCCAATAGTTTACTTCTGGAAATTCTTCAAAACAGAAGGCAGCGTAGTCTACAAAGTGTTCGATATTTTCACGGTTTAAGAAGTCCCCATTTGAATGGAGAGCTTCTGGCGTATCAAAGTGATGAAGAGTTACAAAGGGCTCAACATGACGTTTGTGACACTCTGCAAATAGATTATGATAAAACTCAACACCTTTCTGATTTACTTGACCGTAACCTGTTGGGAAAATACGTGACCAGGCAATAGAAATTCGAATACCATTGACACCATACTCTTCTGCTAGCTTGAGGTCAACTGGATATCGATTGTAAAAATCACTGGCTGGTTCTGCAGTGTACCAGTAGTTATCTTCAAGATATTTATCCCAAGCTACTGGTCCTTTCCCATCAGTATGTGTAGCACCTTCTGCTTGATAAGCAGCTGTTGCGCCACCGAAAATAAAGTCTTTTGGTAATGTTTTTGTCATTTTTTTCACCTATTTCTTGATTTAAATAAAGTAAAAGTGAGAGGAGAGGAGTCAGTGAGCCATCCTTCTCCATCTCACTTCTTGTACCAAGTCACCGAATTGTGACATGAGGAGGTAAAAACGATATCTTTTTACCGACGAATTAACAAGGCGATTAGGAAATTCGCCATAGCGATTTCCGTAACGAGAGGAAACTGTTTTATAGTCCCTATCGTTAATCGAATTGTGACATGAGGAGGTAAAAACGATATCTTTTTACTGACGAATTAACAAGGCGATTAGGAAATTCGCCATAGCGATTTCCGTAACGAGAGGAGACTGTTTCACAGTCCCTATCGTTAATCGAATTGAGCTTGTACGAATGCAAGAGCACCTTTTCCATCACGAGTTAATTTGATGTATTGAGCTCCCTCTGTTTTCGCAAGTTTAATATCGAGTTTATCTGTTTCTGCTTTCATATCTTCAAAGTTTGAAGCAACTTGAGGAGCAAGGATAACTAAATCAAACTCTGGCAACATTTCACGGTGAGCACCATAACCACCTGCTGCTGCTTTCACAGGAACATTGTACTCTGCAGCTGCCTTGTTCAAAGCATTAGCAAGAAGTCCACTTGTACCCCCACCAGCACAGAGAACGAGGACATTTGTTTCTTCAGTGATGGTATTTTGTGCTGCATCGACACCCGCTTTTTCAAGAATAGCATCCGCTTTTGCAGTATTGAAGTTTGCAACAACTTTTTCTTTCAATTCATCATTAGACTTACCTGAACGTTCTTCTTCAAGAATTTGTTCATCATATACTTTAAGGAATGGATAGTAAATGACTACGTCAACCACGATTAGAAGAGCAGCAAGAATGAATGATAGAACTTGGAAGTTAGTACCAAGAACTAGACCTAGTGGAGCTGGAGTTGTCCATGGTAGATTAGCAGTAAATGAGTTCATTCCAAGAGTTTCAATAAAGAATTTAAAGATCCATACGTTTGCGATTGGAGCAAAAATAAATGGAATGAAGAAAATCGGGTTCAATACAAGTGGTGCACCAAACAAGATTGGTTCATTTACACCGAAGAAGGTAGGAACTACTGAAGCACGTCCGATTGCACGGTTACGTTTTGATTTTGTTAACCACATGAACATGAAAGGAACAACCAGTGTCGCACCAGTACCACCCATGGTAACGATAAACATTTGTGTACCAGAAGTAAGAATCTTGTCAGCGTGCATACCTTGTTGGAGAAGGTTCAAGTTGACTTCGGCATTGGCATAGGTAATTGCTGCGATAGCAGGCTCAACGATAGATGGACCGTGAATCCCAACAAACCAGAAGAAGGCAAAAGCACCAAAGATAATGGTAATACCAAGGTATCCGTCTGCTGCTGAGAATAATGGTGCAAAGAATTTACCGATTGATTCTGCAACACTAGAACCAACAAAATGACGAGCTAGTAAATCAAGAGCATAAAGTGAAACAACTGAGAGAGTGAATGGAATCACATCTTTAAAGACTTGTGAAATATTTGGTGGAACTTCGTCAGGCATACGAATAGTGACGTTGTTCTTAACACAAACCTTATAGATTGCTACGGTAACAAAGGCTGCAAGGAAGGCTGAAAGCAAACCTTTTGTCCCCAAGAATCCAGTAGCTAGACCATTTTCGATAGGATCAGCTGCCAACATTAACAAACCGACAATCGCTGCCAACAGTGTTGACATATAGTTGATTTGATTGGTTTTCTCCATGCTACGGTTTACTGAGTCGGTCAATGACTTAGCTGTTGTACCAGCTACCAAGAGAGCCAGAATACCCATAGAATAGCTATAAGGTTTCATCAGAAAGGCTACAACTTCATCAGACCATTTAAAGCCCCATGAGTTTGGTACAAAGGCAATCAAGATAAAGATACTTGAGAAGAGAATAACAGGCATACCTGCAATGAAACCATCACGAATAGCACGAAGATAGATATTACGAGATAATTTCTCAAAGAAAGGTTTTCCTTTCTCGATAAATGCAATTAGTTTATTCATTATTTAACTCCTCTCTTATAGAGCTCAATTAAATGGTGCATCAAATCTTTTAACAAGATAGTTGTCATCAAGTGATCTTGACCATGCATCATGGTCACACTATAAGCCAAATCCTCGCCAGCCGCTTCCTTAGTCAATAGACTTGTTTGCGCGTGGTGAGCCTCTGCGATACAGCTATTAGCTTCCTCTACCAGAGCGTCCGCTTTTTCAAAATCACCAGCTTCAGCAGCCTTCAAGGCTTCCAATAGTTTTGAACGAGCATCGCCAGCATAGGCTACGATTTCAAAACCTAACAATGTTACTTCTTCTCTATTCATGATAGAATTCTCCTTATATAGTTTTTAATAAATTTTTATGACAATAAACGTTGGATATGTAGAACAAGATAAACTCGTTCACTTTTATACAAATCAAGACCCGTATGTTGCGTAATCACATCATAGATTTTGGAACCAATCTCAAAGGCTTTTGGATAAGATTGTTTAATATGATCTTCCATATCCAGAAGTGATTGGTTATCATCTCTAGATCTGTCTAAATAATCCAAGAAATAATTCAAATGAATCATAAAACGATCATAGAAATGATTATTCTCTTTAGTTCGTTGAATTGCATACCCCTTTAGCACTTCTTCAACATTGCTGAGAATTTCTTTCCTCTTATCAATCGACTCCACAACTTCCACTTCATTTTCACCTTCGGCATTAATGAAATGATAAGCAATCCGAATAATTTCGTCCTCAGGAAAATGATCCGCTAGCTTCTGACGGTAAATTTCAAAAGCTTCATTTGCGATTTGAAAAGCGACAGGATACTTAGTGGAAATATCTGGCAGATTACTATCCTTGTACCTTCCTTGTGCTAGAGCTTGGTAAGAACAGTAAATATGGTCTGTCAAGGTTACGTAAAGATATTCTTGAATCGGATAATGATATTTCTTTGATAGCTTATCAATGATTTCATAGGTCACTGTGATAAAATCAAGCGGAACATCTTTGAGAAGAGCCATAAAGTTTTCTCTGGACTCTTCGGTCTTCATCCGAAAGATTTTCTCAACCTGCTGTTCAGCAATCAAATCTCCCTTCTTCTTTCCAAATGCAATCCCCTTACCAATTACAATCGCTTCTTCTCCTTTATCATTTCTGACAAGCGAGACATTGTGATTCATTGGATTTAGAATTCGATACATGTCAACCTCCTTTTATATCTTAAAGGTATATGAGTACAAAAAATGACCACAAATGAACTAGAAAATCATCCGATTTCTAATTCACCTGTGATCATGCCTAATATTACTTAGTAACACTCACCTTGTATTAACTTGTGATTTAAGTATAGCACAAGTAAGTTGTTTTGTAAACCTTTACATACAACTTTTTTTAAAAATTTTTTAGACTCATGTTCTTAACCTAGGAGGACTTTCTTACACTCGTTCTTTCCATGAAGTCGCTGTTGTTTGAAGAACTTTGTTAAGTTCGTCAATGTTTTCAAATCCAGTTGTGCGAAGCCATTCACGAGCTGCTGCTTCACCATCTTTGATGTAAGCTTCAACTGATCCAGCCCATGTTGCACGGCCACAAAGAACACCATTGAAGTTTGCACCTGATTCATGAGCAAATACAAGAGTATCTTGGAAAAGTTTAGCTGATACACCAGCACTCAAGTAGATGTATGGCAAGTTAGTTGCTTCATCTTGAGCCTTGAAGAAGGCTGCTGCTTCTTCACGTGTATAAACTACTTCACCTTCAGCGAAGCCTTCAACATATTTAATGTTAACAGGAACTTCTACTTTCAAGACATCAATGTTAAAGCGTGGGTCTGAGAAGACTTTCATAGCACCGATAACTTTGTGTGGTTTTACTTTCGCGTATTCTACAGAACCTGCATCAGCAATTTTTTCATCGTAAGCAAGGATTTCAAGGAAGAATGGAATATCTTCAGCCACACACTCAGAACCGATACGTTCGATGTAAGCTTGTTTTTCTTGGTTAAGTTCGTCTGAGCTATCTACATCATAGTAAAGCAAGAATTTAACCGCATCTGCACCTTCTTCTTTAATACGTTTTGCAGACCAAACATCCAAGCAGTCTGGTAAGCGTTTTGTGCTTGTTGTGTCGTAACCTGTTTTTTCATAAGCAAGGAGAAGACCAGCTTTTTCATCAAGAGCTTTAGTTGCTGGAAGTCCATACTCAGGGTCAAGAAGCATAGATGAAGCGTATTTAGTCAATTCATCTGCAACCAAGACTTTCAGTTCTTCCATTTGAGCCACAGTTGGTTCTTCTGTTTGGTGTTGAGCCATGAGGCGTTTCAAAGCACCACGTTGGTCAAAAGCAAGAGCTGAGATGATTCCATTTTCATCAGAAAGTTTTTCTAAGCGTGCACGTTTTTGTTCTGTTAAAGCCATTTTATACCTCTTTTACTATTAATTGATCATATAGAGCTTGATAGTTAGCCATGTTGACATGGCCAGTCATTTTTTCTTGAGCATTGAGCATACCAAGGACATTAGCCTTGATGAGTAGTTCCGCATCCGATTCTTTATGAAGTAGTCCTGAAGAAATTCCTGCCACAGTAGAATCTCCAGATCCGACAGGGTTGACTACCTGGATTCTAGGAATATCTACCTTGTAAAAAGTGTCCCCATGTTTGGCAAAGGCACCATTAGCACCAAGTGAAACGATAAGCCATTCAATACCTGCAAACAAAGGTTCTTGAAGTACTTCTTTTAATTCATCCAAATCCTCAGAAACTTCTCTTCCTAGAAGCTGAGATAATTCCTCATTATTTGGTTTGATAACTGTTGGTTTATGTGGTGATTCAAGAACTGCCTGAAGTGCTGCACCAGAGCAGTCCAAAACAACAGGCTTGCCAGCTTGATTAGCAAGTTCTACCAAGCTCGCATAGTAATCAACTGGAAGGCCAGCTGGTAAACTACCTGAGATAGCTACTACTTCAACTGACTCCAGAAGATTTTTGAAATGTTCCAAAAAGTCTTGACCTTCTTGTTCCAATACTACAGGACCTTTTTCAAGAACTTCTGTTTGGTTGTCACCGTGGAGAATGGCAATACAGTTACGAGTTTCTCCCTGAATTGAGAAGAAATCTTTCTTTACTTGATCATCGATATGTTCAACCAAAAACTCACCAAGTTTGCCACCCACTAAACCAGTAGCAAAAACAGAATCACCAAATTCTGAAAGTACGCGAGTAACATTGAGTCCCTTACCACCAGCCGTTTTGGTTACATCCACCACACGATTGACAGTATCAATCTTCAACTCATCCAAGGGATAGGAAATATCAATGGATGGGTTCATTGTGACTGTTAAAATCATAGGTTACCTCTTAGTCGTGGTATTCTCCGCGATCCCATTTTTCAAGGAATTCAGTGAAGAAGTTTGCGTCTGTTTGTCGATCATTATGACTTTCAACGTGTTCAATTTTCGCAATCAATTTTTTGTTTTCTTCAGATGGTTTGTATTCAGCATGGATGAAAGCTTCGATGATATCACACATGAGCAATTCACCAGTAATCTTACCACCAAAACCAATAACGTTGGCGTTCAATTGTTCTTTAGCATAAAGAGCTGTTGTCATATCACGAACCAAGGCAGAACGAACACCAGGAACTTTATTTACAGCATTGTTGATACCAACACCAGTACCACAGATACATACTCCAAGATCAGCTTGACCGCTAGTTACAGCTTCCCCTACTTTTTTACCAAAGATTGGGTAGTGAGTACGTGTATGGTCATATGTACCAAAGTCAATGACTTCATATCCTTTTGATTTCAAAAATTCTGAAACCGCCATTTTTTCATCTGTTACGATGTGGTCACATCCAATTGCAATTCTCATTAGTTATTCCCTCCGATTAATTATATAAATCTAATATCATTTATCCCTACTCAAGAAAAATCAAGATTAGCTTAGGAAGCGAGCTGCAAGCATAACTGAGGTTAGCTAAAGTGAGCTGACGACAGATTATCTTGATTTTTGAAGAGTATTAGCACATTTTGTTCAACATGTCGACCCTAATTTGGTGACGTCCACCATCGTATTTACCGTTAACAAATCCTTTAGCGATATTTTTAGCCAATTCATCACCAACAAGTTGTGCACCCATAGTGATCATACGTGAGTTGTTGTGGCCACGAGTCATATAAGCTGAACGTTCGTCAGATACTTCTGCAGCAACCATTCCTTTGATCTTAGTTGCGACCATAAATGGACCAGCTCCATAAGCATCAATCACAATACCAAGGTTTTGTTCTTCTTTGTTTACTTCTGCAGCAACAGCAAGAGTCACATCAACAAAGTCTTGACCTTCAGCTGTAACATCCACAACATGGAAGTTTTCTTTTTCCAAGAAGTCTTTCACAACTTCTTTCAATCTCAAACCTGCAGCATCTGCACCGATAACAATAGACATATTGTATACTCCTTTTTATTTTTCTAGGCTAGTAAAATCTTTTACAGTTGGCAGTTTACCTACAAAAGCTTTCTAGCAGTTTATTGACAAATTGGATTGAATGAGATGAATTACACACCTTATTCAAGTTTAGGAAACCAGTTTCCTAGAAATAATCTTTCTCCACGAAAGAGAATATAACAAGTGATTGTTTGTTTGTTGCAAACATCATTTGTTGTTTACAAACATAATATACTCCTATTTTCTGAAAAAGTCAACAGTTGATGTTTGTTTTTGTGTTTTTTTAACTAAAGAATTTCGATATCAAAACCAATTTGATCCACTTGACCAGGTTCTAGGAGACGAACATTCTTCTTATCTTCTAGATGATTTCCTTCTTCAAGGGATGTTGACAAGCCAGACCATGGTTCAAAGGCAATGAAAGGTCCCTTATTCAAAGTTGACCAGATAATGAGATTTGAGAATTCTGCAAAGTGCACTTTCAATCCCTTATCATGTTTACGAGAACGAAGGGCAATTGTTCTGGATTGCAATTCATCTAAGGTAACTGCATCCGTGCTGAAAAGATCATAACTAAGATCTATTTCTTTTTGCCCCTCCAACCATGGACTTCTATCTTGAAAATCAAGCATACCAGTTTCTGGGAAAGGACGTGGAACAGAGCAAGTCTCTTCTTTCTCAAACTCTAAGTAGTAATCTTCATAGACTTCATCATCCAGTAGAGGACAATTAAAGCCTGGATGCCCACCAATAAAGTAAGGCATGACCTTGCTAGTTTCTTTATTGAAAATCTTGTATTGAGTTCGTACTGTCTTTCCAGAAAGACTATAAGTGATCTCTAGGCGGAAATGATAAGGATAGTTTTGATAGCTATTCTCATCATCTTCAATTGCAAAAGTTACACTCTTGTCTGTCTGTTCAACTAATTCAAATTCTTTCTTACGAACCAAACCATGACGAGGAATGTTTCCTTTGCTTTCTTGTCCCTTCTCATCTATATAGAGGGCTGTATCCTCTCTCAATGAACCACAAATGGGGAAGAGAACAGGAGCTTGCCCACTCCAATAAGTAGCATCCCCTTGCCACAAATACTCAAGTCCCTCAGCATCTTTTATAGAAGAAAGAGACCCACCAAAACTGTTAAATTGAACTCTTAATTGTTCTGATTTTAATTCAATTACCATTATTTTCTCCGATTTCTTGATAGTTTATAAAAAACTAGGCTGTCACTCCTATCAGGAAAATGACAACCTAGCTTTAACAATTTACATTTTATAGGAGCGCGTTATTTTGCTTTCGCTGCGTACTCTTCGTTACGTTTGATCATTTGTTTTCTGTACCAAGCAAAGATACCGATATAGAATACAAGGAAGACTACAGCACCAAGGATTGCTTTGATATCACCTGTTGTAGTGTTACCAATTGTCCAACCAAGAAGTTTTTCGATTGGTCCTTCAAGAGTTGAGTGAGTAATCAATTGAGTTTGGCTCACACCTTCTGGGAAGGCACCTACACCTTTAGCAAGTTCTGTTGCAAATGGTGCGATAAGTGTACCTGAAAGAAGGAAGAGTGGCAACAAGAGTGTTCCGAAAATAATCATACGGAGCAATTTACCACGAGTTACAACCAAAAGAGCTGGGGTAACACCCATAGCAATGATACCTGCAAGTGGCAAGATACCATTTCCGACTTTTGAAAGAAGCACAGCTTCGATCAACATGATTGGTGCAAGTACGTTGGCACAAGCCCAGATTTCAGCACGACCAGCGATGAATGGCCAGTCAAGACCGATATTAAACTTACGTCCTTCCAAACGTTTAGTAGCAACGTTTGTAATACCTTGTGAAAGTGGTTCTACGGCTGCGATGAACCATGAACCGATAAGTGAGAAGAGTTCCAAAGATACACCGGCAGTCAAACCAAGAGACAACCATCCTTTGATAACAAGACGCCATTTATCTGCATCTGCAACACCTTCAATTGGATGTGGAGTTCCCATAATACCGATAACAATACCAAGGATGAAACCGATAAAGAATTTAGAACCCCAGAAACCGATTTTCTTGTTCAATTTAGCAGCGTCAAAGTCATATTTATCAAGACCTGGGAAGAATTTTTCAAAAATCTTATCCAAAACCATGATAACTGGGTTCATCATGTAGTTCATGTGAGTTGATGTCATTGGTGATGAACTTGGAGCGTTAAGAAGGTCATCAAATGTAGGTTTCATCAAGTCAGAGTTGATAATTTTCAACACACCAACAAGTACGATAGCTGCTGTAGCAATCAATAGTGAAACCCCTTGGCTCACACCATTGTTGTCTGCATACCATTTAATCAAAAGACCTGTGATAGACAAGTGCCAGATATCAAAGATATCAACGTCAAGTGTATCAGTTTTCTTCATAGCAAGCATTACTACGTTGACAATCAACATGATAAGCAAGAAGTAAAGTGTCCAAGCAGATCCCCAAGTGATTGTTGCAAGTGGTGCCCATCCAACGTCAGTAATACTCAATTGGATACCAGTGTTTTCAACGAATTTTGCAAGTGATGCTGAGAAAGCACCATTTAGCATACCGATGATGGCACCGATACCTGTAAGAGCGATGGCTAGTTTGATACCACCTTCAAGCGCTTTGGAGAATTTCACTCCAAAAAGTAAAGCCAATACTGTCAAAATGATTAACATGATGACAGGTCCACCCATATCTAAGATGGGTGTGAAAAAGTCTTTGATTAGACCAAAGATTGAATCCATAACATTTCCTCCCTTTTTATGTTATATGAATGTTAACAAATTAAAATTAGCTTAATCCATGTTCTTTGATAGCTGCTTCAATATTATCAAATACTGGAGCACTCATAGCTGGGATACGGAATAAGATTGGTCCAGCTTCGATAACTGGAATACCTGGGTCAAAACCAAGATCTGTCGCAGCAATTGGTGTGAAGATATCATAGCCTTTGATAAGGTCTTCGTTAACGTCTTTGACCATAACTGCATCACAGTGAACATCAAAACCGCGGTTTGAAAGTTCTTCTTCAAGAGCACTTTTAATTTGGTGGCTTGAGTTAACACCTGCACCGCAGGCAGCAAGAATTTTAATCATATGGATTTCCTCCGATTTAATATTTTTAATAGACAAGATTATGCAGTTACTTCAGCGATATAAGCATAGAGGGCTTCAGGTTCTGAAATTTTTGATAGGTCTTCAAGATGACCATTTCCAGTAAAGAAGTCCATCAACTGAGCAAGAATGTTAGTTTGACTTGAGCTTGAGTTATTAATAATAAAGAAGAGCAAGGATACTTCTACTTCCTTATCTGGCGCAATCATATTGTGGAAAGTCACTGGTTTTTCCAGTCTTACGACTACAACTTTCTCAGCTAGATTGTGAACAATATCTGTGTGAGGAATAGCCACATTCGGCAAATCCTTACCTAAAAATTCCATATCTAAGCCAGTTGGAAATGACTTTTCACGCGTGATCAAGGCTTCACGATAAGTTGGAGTTACGATTTCTCGTTCCTCCAATAGAGTTGCAACCTGATCAAAGAGATGTTCTTGATTATCCGCTTCTAAGCAAAACACAAGGTTTTTGTCAAAGAAATGATCTAATCCCATAAGGTTTTCCCTTCTTTCCATTAACTTTATGCTATAAGTATAACACTATATGAAATCGTTGTCAATAATTTTCTGTTGTTTTTTGTCTCTTTTTTTATATTTTTGTTTCTTTTATAGTTTGTTACATAAAAACAAACACACAAACAAACACTCCAAACATTTTTTCTGTTCTAGAAATTAAAAAAGCAGACCATTTTAGTCTGCTTTACTATTGATTCTTATACAAATTTCCTGTGAACAAGGAAAAACAATTATGACAGCTTATACTCAATGAAAATCAAAGAGCAAAAACTAGGAAGCTAGCCGCAGGTTGCTCAAGACACAGTTTTGAGGTTGTAAATAAGACTGACGAAGTCAGTTACATATATCTACGGCAAGGCAACGCTGACGTAGTTTGAAGAGATTTTCGAAGAGTATTATTCTTCATCCATACTCAAGACACTAAGGAAGGCTTCTTGTGGGACTTCTACTGATCCGATAGCTTTCATGCGCTTCTTACCAGCTTTTTGTTTTTCAAGCAGTTTACGCTTACGAGAAACGTCTCCACCATAACACTTGGCAAGTACGTTTTTACGAAGAGCCTTGATATCTGTACGAGCCACAATCTTATGTCCAATAGCTGCTTGGATTGGCACTTCAAATTGTTGACGAGGAATAATTTTCTTGAGCTTATCAACGATGAGTTTTCCACGTTCGTAGGCAAAGTCCTTGTGAACGATAAAGCTGAGGGCATCCACCTTGTCTCCATTGAGAAGGATATCCATTTTCACCAGCTTAGATGGGCGGTACTCTGACAATTCATAGTCAAAGCTTGCATAACCACGAGTAGATGACTTGAGCTTGTCAAAGAAGTCAAAGACTATTTCAGCAAGTGGAATTTGATAGATAACATTGACACGATTGTCATCAATATAGTCCATCGTCACAAAGTCCCCACGCTTGCGCTGAGCTAGCTCCATCACTGCACCAACAAACTCTTGCGGTACCATGATTTGCGCCTTAACATAAGGCTCTTCAATGGTCGCAATCTTAGTTGGATCTGGAAACTCAGATGGGTTAGACACATCCATAGACTCACCGTCGGTCAAATTAACCTTATAAATAACAGACGGAGCTGTCATGATGAGGTCGATGTTGAACTCACGTTCCAAACGTTCTTGGATAACATCCATATGGAGAAGGCCAAGGAAACCACAACGGAAACCAAATCCAAGTGCCTGAGATGTTTCTGGTTCAAACTGAAGACTAGCATCATTCAATTGCAATTTTTCAAGGGCTTCACGCAGGTCATTGTACTTGTTTGATTCGATTGGGTAGAGACCCGCAAAGACCATAGGATTCATCTGCTTGTAACCATGTAATGGCTCTGCTGCAGGATTGGTTGCTAAGGTAACGGTATCACCCACACGAGTGTCCTGAACCGTCTTAATAGAAGCCGCAATATAACCAACGTCACCAGTCGCAAGAAAATCACGACCAACTGCTTTCGGCGTGAAAATACCAACTTCCGTCACATCAAAGGTCTTGCCATTGCTCATAAGCTGAATCTTATCGCCAGGTTTGACCACTCCATCCATGACACGAACTTGGAGGATAACCCCACGGTAAGCATCGTAAACCGAGTCGAAAATCAAGGCCTTAAGTGGTGCCGTCACATCACCTGTTGGTGCTGGCACTTTTTCCACGATTTGCTCGAGAATTTCTTCAATACCGATTCCAGCCTTGGCAGAAGCCAAAACTGCTTCACTGGCATCCAAACCAATGACATCTTCAATCTCTGTACGCACGCGCTCAGGGTCTGCTGCTGGCAGGTCAATCTTGTTAATGACTGGCATGATTTCCAAATCATTGTCCAAGGCTAGATAAACGTTGGCAAGGGTTTGAGCCTCAATCCCTTGAGCGGCATCGACCACCAAAATAGCACCCTCACAGGCAGCTAGCGAACGTGAAACTTCATAGGTAAAATCAACGTGCCCCGGCGTGTCAATCAAGTGGAAAATATAAGTTTCCCCATCTTTTGCAGTATAATTGAGCTCGATGGCATTGAGTTTAATGGTAATCCCACGTTCCCGTTCTAAATCCATGCTATCCAAAAGCTGGGCCTGCATTTCACGACTTGAAACTGTCTCTGTCTTTTCCAAAATGCGGTCTGCTAGAGTTGATTTCCCGTGGTCAATATGGGCGATAATAGAGAAGTTACGGATCTTCTCCTGTCGTTTTTTCAGTTCTTCTAAGTTCATGATTCTCTTCCTTTCAGGGTATCTATTTATTATAAATTGTTTTTGACATTTTGACAAGACCATACCCTGCTAGGAGTACTAATCTTCAGCGACAAAGCCGTCATTCTCGATAAAGTGGTGTTCTGTCATTCCTTGGTCTGTAAAGACAATCCCATGAAGGACACCACCATAGACAGCTCCTCCGTCCATTCCAATCTTGCCATCTTCCGTCATCCAAAGCTCAGCTGTACCGCGTTCTTGCTTTAACAAACCATAGACCGGTGTATGACCGAAGACAATGATTTTTCCAGTATAATTTTCAGCTTCGTGGAATGGTTTTCTAAGCCAGACTTTTTTATAATCTGTGGTTTCATGCCAATCATCCAAAGTCAAATCAATACCAGCGTGAACAAAGATATACTTGTCTGTCTCTATCACAAAAGGCATTTGACGAATAAATTCTACCAAATCTGCTGCTTCAGTGGCAACACGCTTGGCATCTTCTACTCCGTCAACTGGGGCATCCAAGGGACGACCTAGGATAGAGTTAATGGTTGTATCTCCACCATTGCGACGATAGTGGTCATAGCTTTCTTCTGGATCATCAAGCCAAGTCAAAAACATATACTCATGATTTCCAGACAAACAGATAGCCCCTTGATTGTCCACCAAGTCCTTAACCATTTCTAGAACACGGCGACTATCTTCACCACGGTCAATCAAATCCCCTAGAAAGAGCAACTGAGTCTGACCATCCCAGGTTTTGAGAAGGTCTTCCAGCATTCCAGCTTTTCCATGAACATCTCCAATAACATAATAGTCTGTCATCTTATTTCTCCCTGTTTCTCAACAATTCTCTGGCTTGCGTCAGAGCTGCTTCTGTCACATCATCACCTGCCAACATCTTGGCAACTTCCTCCACTCGCTCTTCAACCGTCAAGAGACGAACAGTCGAAACTGTTGAATGGTCACTGCTAATCTTCTCAATAAAGAATTGATAATCCGCAATCGCAATCACTTGTGGCAAATGGGAAATAGCCAGAACCTGACCATGTTGGCCAATCTTGTGAATCTTCTGTGCAATAGCTTGAGCTACACGACCTGAAACTCCTGTATCCACCTCATCAAAGACAATGCTGGTCTTGCCTTCTTTACGCGAAAAGGCAGACTTAATGGCTAGCATGAGACGGGATAATTCCCCGCCAGACGCAACCTTAACCAAGGGTTTAAAGTCTTCGCCAGGGTTGGTTGAAATATAAAACTCGACCATTTCATTTCCCTCACGACTGAATTTGCCCTTGCTAAAACGAACCTGAAACTGGGCTTTTTCCATATAGAGGTCTTGCAGTTCTTGTTTAATCTCAGTTTCCAATTGTTGGGCCAAGTCATGACGAGCAGATGCAAGCTGACCAGCCAAATCAACAAGATTGACTTCCAATTTTTTAAGCTCTGCTTCCATGTCTTCAGAAGAAAGGTTGTTGCCTGTCAAGAGATTGTATTCTTCCGTAATTTTGGCAAAATAAAGCAAGACATCGTCTACAGTCCCACCATACTTACGAGTAATAGTATGAAGGAGATCCAAACGATTCTCAACCTGCATGAGACGATTGCCGTCAAAATCAAGGTTCTCAATGATAGCTTCCAAACGTTTGCTAATATCTTCTAAGACATAGTAGGTCTCAGACAGAGAACTTGAAATTTCACGGTATTCAGGGTCATACTCTTCGACACTTTCCATGTCATTCATGGCTGAACGAACATTTGCTAGACTTGAAAAGTCTTCATTGTCCAACATACTATAAGCATTGGTCAGCGTATCCGCAATATTTTTATGATTGAGAAGTTTATCTCGTTCTTGGTTGAGAGTCAAATCTTCACCTGCTTGCAAGTTTGCCGCCTCAATCTCTGCCATTTGAAATTCCAACATTTCGATACGTGCCTTATGTTCCTGTTGGTTTTTTTTGACTTCCAGAACCTGCTTGCGCATTTTACGGTAGGCATCAAAACTCGTTTGATAGGTTTCTTTCAAGTCCCAAAAAGCGGCGTCACCGAATTCATCCAACATCTGGATATGCAGTTGAGGACGCATTAACTCTTCTTGATCATGCTGACCATGTATATCCACCAGATGTTGCCCAATAGCACGCAAAACAGACAGATTGACCATCTGGCCATTCACACGGCTGATACTCCGACCATTTTGCAAGATTTCCCGACGGATAATAATTTCATCACCCATTTCCAAACCTTGCTCATCAAAAATTTCCTGCAAAAGGCGACTATTCTCAACGGAGAAAAGCCCCTCAATCTCTGCCTTTGGCGCACCATGACGAATAACATCTGTCGTAGCACGAGCTCCCAACATCATATTCATGGCATCAATGATAATCGACTTCCCTGCACCCGTTTCACCAGTCAGGACAGTCATTCCCTTCTCAAAATTGAGGGAAATAGCCTCAATAATGGCAAAGTTTTTTATCGAAATTTCAAGTAACATATAGACCTACCAATTTTTTACTTGTTCAAAGATTTCCTCAGCTAGACTTTCACTTCTGGCAATGACTAAAATCGAGCTATCATCAGCTAAACAGCTAAAAATCTTATCCGCAAAAGTCTCAATTAATTGAGCTTTTACAAAAGCTGTATTTCCTGGAATAACTTGGAGATTGATCATCTTATCCATCAATTGAGCCGATTCGATATTGTCTTCAGCCAGTTGCAAACTTTTTACGATTGATTTTGGCAATTCATAGACATAGGTGTTGTCTCTCAAAGGAATTTTGACAATACCCAGTTCTTTGATATCTCGGGATACCGTCGCTTGAGTGGCCGTGATGCCAGCCTCTTTCAAATGTTCTACGATTTCTTCTTGCGTACCGATTTGATAATCTGTCACAAATCGTCTAATTTTTTCAAGTCTCTCTTTTTTATTCATTTTTAAATTGACTATGCGCCCTCTCTACTACTTCTTCAATCTCAGCAAGAACCTGGTTACTTGCTGACTCTTCTTTTTTCAAATACGCTAAAAACTCAATATTTCCATGACCACCTTGGATGGGAGAAAAGTCCAATCCAAGGACTGAAAAGCCTTCCTCTACTGCCATAGTTGTGACAGATTCAAGAACATTCTGATGGACCTTGGCGTCGCGAATGATTCCATTTTTTCCAATCTGTTCACGTCCTGCCTCAAACTGGGGCTTCACCAGAGCCACGACCTGACCTTGATTAGCCAACACACGGTGCAAGGCAGGTAAAATCAGACTGAGGGAAATGAAACTCACATCAATACTGGCAAAGCTCGGCTCCTTCTCAAAATCAGTCTTTTCAGCATATCGAAAATTGAACTGCTCCATGCTGACAACTCGTGGGTCTTGGCGTAATTTCCAAGCCAACTGATTGGTACCGACATCAACTGCAAAGACTAATTCAGCACCATTTTGTAGCATGACGTCTGTGAAGCCCCCGGTGGAAGCACCGATATCAATCGTGGTCGCCCCATCCACTGATAAATCAAAGACATGTAAGGCCTTCTCCAGTTTCAAGCCACCACGGCTAACATACTTGAGTTTCTCCCCCCTGAGTTTTAGCTCGGTGTCATCTGAAATTTTCTCTCCTGGTTTGTCAAACCGTTCTCCGTTAAGAACTGCTACGACTAGACCAGCCATGACACCGCGCTTGGCCTGTTCTCGTGTTTCAAACAAGCCCTGTTTATAAGCTAGTACATCAACTCTTTCCTTAGCCATTTATTCTCAAACTTTCTACTACTTCTACAATCGATTCTATCTCAAAGGGAACCTGCTGGGCAATTTCTTCTAATTTTGCATTAGCTTGATCCAAAGTCTGGTTACAAAAGGCAATAGCCTCTTCCAAGCCCAACAAAGCAGGATAGGTTGATTTTTCTGCCTGCAGGTCCTTTTGTGGTGTCTTGCCGATTTCCTCAAAACTAGCTGTCACATCCAGTACATCATCTCGAACTTGAAAAGCAAGACCAATCAATTCACCCACCGTTTTCAGTTTTGCTTGGATTTCAGGAGCTAATTCTGCTATGATAGCAGCTGCTTGGAATGGATAGGCTAGTAAATTCCCAGTCTTATTAGCATGAATAGTCTGGAGTTCTTCCAAAGATAAGTGCTGGCGTTCACCTTCCATGTCCAAAACTTGCCCTGCCACCATACCCAGACTACCTGAGGCAAGAGATAAGTTGGCAATCAAGTCTACCTTGATCTGACTTGGCAAATCTGCCTGCGCTATCAAGGTATAAGGATCTAGGAACAAGGCATCTCCAGCCAAAATCGCCATAGCTTCACCGAATTTCTTATGATTTGTCAAATGCCCTCGACGGTAATCATCATCATCCATTGCAGGAAGATCATCGTGAATCAAGCTACCTGTATGAATCATCTCCAAGGCCGCAGCCACCTGCGCGTGAGCAGGTTTAATGGCAACCTGCAAGGCTTCCAGAACTTCTAGCAAGAGAAAAGGACGAATACGCTTGCCACCAGCATGAATGGAATAGAGAACAGACTCTCGCAAACTAGAAGCAAACTGCTGGTCTCCATAAAAATTTTCTAAAGCCGACTCGACAAGAGCTAATTTTTCTTGCTTCTTCATTCAAAATCACTTTCTGTTCCGTCTTCTTGCATGACCTTGACCAAGGTCTTTTCAGCCTTGTCCAGCGTCGCTTGGAGTTCTTTTGACAAGACCATGCCCTTTTGAAAGGCAGCAATCGCATCTTCCAGAGCAATTTCACCATTTTCCAAACTTTGGACAATGGTCTCCAGTTCTGCTAGATTTTCCTCAAATTTCTTTTGTTTTGACATCTTTAACCTCTAATTCTACTTGACCATCTCGCATCAAAAGCGTCACTTGGTCATTTTTCTTCAAACTCTCAACCGAATCCACAACGGACTCTTCTTTTTTGACAATAGCATAGCCACGCGCCACGATTCGACTGGTATCCAACATGAGCAAGGCTTCTGAAAAGCGCTTCACCTCAGCAACCTTGGCGTCATAAACCAACGCCATTTGGCTACGAAGGAGCTTGTCCAACTGAGCAAGTCGGTCTTGATAGCGTTGGATTTTGGTAACAGGCGATAATTGAACCAGTCGATGCGTCCTTGCTTGTACTATCTGTTTGTTATCAGAAATCCGTGTACGCAAACTTTGTTTTAAGCGCAGTTGCAGTTGGTCCAATCGTTGCAAATAGCCATCATACAAACGCTCTGGCTGTCTAAAGATAACAGACTGACTGCATTTTTTTAGGGCTTCTTGTTTCCTAGATAGGACATTTCGGACTGCTGTTGCCATCCGTTTTTCCTGATTTTGCAAATGAGCTAATAAATCCAACTTGGTCACAGGTGTTGCCAGTTCAGCAGCTGCTGTTGGCGTTGCAGCGCGACGATCTGCCACAAAATCTGCCAATGTCACATCCGTTTCATGCCCCACACTAGAAATAATTGGCAAACGAGATTCAAAAATAGCTCGTACCACAATTTCTTCGTTAAAGGCCCAGAGATCCTCAATGGAACCTCCACCACGACCAATAATCAGCAAGTCCAAATCGTCCCGTTCATTAGCACGCGCAATATTTCGAGCAATTTCCTCCGCAGCCCCTTCACCTTGAACCTTAGTCGGATAGAGAAGAATGTCGACACCTGAAAATCGTCTGCTGACAGTCGTAATAATATCTCGAATAACAGCTCCACTGCGACTGGTTACTACACCAATTCTCTTAGAAAATTGGGGCAGAGGTTGCTTGAAGCGTTCTTGAAACAGACCTTCTTCTGTCAATTTTTTCTTGAGTTGTTCAAACTGAATCGCAAGCGCACCAACACCATCAGGCTCTGCCTTTTCAATGATGATAGAGTAGCTACCACTTGGTTCATAGACCTGCACACGCCCAATCACATTGATTTTCATTCCTTCTTCTAGGTCGAAACCTAATTTCTGATAAACCCCAGACCAAATAGTCGCTTGAATAACTGCATGGTCATCTTTCAGGGAGAAATATTGGTGAGTAGGTCGTTTACGAAAGTTGGAAACTTGACCAGTTAAATAGACCCGTTCCAAGTATGGGTCTTTATCGAATTTCATTTTCAGATACTTGGTCAAAGTTGTTACCGATAAATACTTTTCCATCTTCACCTACTATTCATTTTCTTGCTTTTCCATGGGTATTATTATACCAAAAATATGCCTAAAAATCTCCATTTATGTACCAATATGAGGGAAAAATAGAAAAAGGAGGCAAGGCCTCCTCATATGATTATTTGCTGTTTCGAGCTTCTTCCAAAATCTTAGAAATCTTGGTTGTCAACAGATCGATAGCCACTGTATTGCTGACTCCCTCAGGAATGACGATATCAGCGTAACGCTTTGTTGGTTCGATAAACTGATGGTACATAGGTTTAACCACACCTAAATACTGGTCAATAACGCTATCAAGGCTACGGCCACGTTCTTCCATATCACGCTTGATACGACGAATAATGCGCACGTCATCATCCGTATCCACAAAAATCTTGATATCCATCAAATCACGCAGGCGCTTATCCTCCAAGACCAAAATCCCCTCAACGATAAAGACATCTTGAGGCTCTTGACGATAAGTCTTGCTACTCCGTGTATGCTCTGTATAGTCGTAGGTCGGGATGTCCACCGGACGCCCTGCCAACAATTCCTTAATCTGCTCAATCATCAAGTCTGTATCAAAGGCAAAAGGATGGTCATAGTTGGTTTTGACACGCTCTTCAAAGGTCAAGTGAGACTGATCCTTATAGTATGAATCGTGCTCAATCATGGAAATCTTTTCATCAGGAAAATGCGATAAAATGGCTCTTGAAACACTGGTCTTACCACCACCAGAACCACCTGTCACTCCGATAATGATTGGTCTATTTTGCATGCTATCCTCCGTTTTTTTATCCGTCGTCTATTCTATCACATTTTTAGCAAAATTTATAGTCTGGTTTGGATAGTTTAGGGGAAACAATTCCAATTCCTACAACCCAGTTAGACTAGCTAAAAACCTTCCTTGGCTTGTAGAGATTGTTCCGCTTTTCTAGAATGGCTAACAATTTATCTCCTTCAAAGGCAGCCAATTCCTTATCCGACTGTTCTAGCTCGATAAAACGACCAAAGCGTACTTCCTCTGCCTGCTCCGGAGTAAGAAAAACTTTAACCAAATCTCCTGTCCCAATCTCTAGAGGATGGAGAAAGTCCCGTTGCCCAGACTCTACTTTTTCAGCAATTTCTTCCAAGGTAAGAGCATCTTCTAGTTGTAAACCTGCAGCACTGGTACGTGTCAAATATGACATATGAGCCGCATAACCAAGCTTCTCTCCCAAATCAACTGACAAGGTACGGATATAGGTTCCCTTACTGCATTTCACACGAAAAGTAAAATGTGCAAGTTCGCTCTCATAAGAAATCGGACTTGTCCGTTCAAATTGATAAATGGTCACCTGACGTTCTGGACGCTCCACTTCCTGACCAGCACGCGCATACTCATAGAGCTTGCGACCATTGACCTTGACTGCCGAATACATAGGTGGAATCTGTGTAATAGGCCCAGTCAAGCTAGCAATGGCTTCATCGACAATGGTTTCATCCAAGGGTGACAAAACAGGTGTCTCTGAGACCACTTCCCCACTGGCATCCTCAGTCGTCGTGGAATAGCCTAGAGTGATTTCCCCCTCATAGACCTTGCCCTCATCCTGCATAAACTCGACCATCCGTGTCGCCTTGCCAACTGCAATGGGCAAAACACCCACTACATCCGGATCTAAAGTCCCACCATGACCAATCTTCTTGGTTCCCAAAATCTTACGCAGTTTAAAAACCGCATCATGCGAAGTCATCCCCGCTTCTTTTTTTAAGTTGATAATACCGTTCATTTTTGCTTTTTCACTCCCCCTTCAGCGCTTCAAACTTCGCTTTCATTGTTGGATTTTTTCGAGTTAGTTTTTTTACTGAAACGTCTTCCAGTTTATTGTTTGCGAGGCGAAGTTGATTTTCAGATGTGGTTAAGAATTTCTTTACCTCTTCCATGCGTTTGATAGCCTTGTCGATTTCATCAATAGCTTTACCGAAGTTGGTCGAAGCTGAATTATAGTTTTTAGCAAAAGCTAGCTTAAAGGCGTCCAAATCTTCCTCAAAATGTGTAATATCGATATTTTGCTCGCGAACCAAGGCCAACTCCTGCTTATATTTTAGAGAATTAA
Organism: Streptococcus pseudopneumoniae; assembly: GCF_001074975.1. GTDB lineage: Bacteria > Bacillota > Bacilli > Lactobacillales > Streptococcaceae > Streptococcus > Streptococcus pseudopneumoniae_D. Next base: position 34,317 of record NZ_JUUO01000009.1, read on the forward strand.
GCGCCGCATTTCGCAAGAGCCCAATCAACTGGATAAAGAATTGAGGACGAACTACATACATCTTTTCATACTCGTGGCTGACATCAACAATCCCAGTGTTAAAGTAGTCATTATCAGCCTCAAGCATGGTCACTAAAACCGCATATTCACAATTCTTCTCCCGACGGTCCTTGTCCAATTCCTTGTAAAAATCTGCATTCTTGTGCTTCTTCTCTGTTCCGTCCGCTTCATTTTTCATCTCGAACATAATGGAGATAATCTCTACCCCATTTTCATCACATTCACGGAAAATAAAGTCGCCTTTAGACCCTCGCGCAGAAACCTTATTATCCTTCTCAAAGTAAGCATTTGGAAAGGCAAAACTACGGACCTTGTTAAACTCACTCTCTGCATAGTGTTCCAGACTTTCCCCGATAGCTTTTGTAGATTGTTGGGCTTTGAAATTCTTGTAAAATTCGACTTGTTCACTAGCTGCCTTGAGTTGAGCTTCGTAGTTTTGCTTAACAGAAGCAAGAGAAAGTTCATTTTCCTTTTCTTGCAAGAGAAGTTGATTTTTAACCTGATCTCGTTCTTTTTCTAGGTCAGAAAGGGTCTTTTGCAGTTGATTTTCATGCTCCAAACGCAAGGTTGCCAGTTGGTTTTCCAAGGCTTGTACTTCCTTTTCCTTAGCCAATAAAGCCTCATTGCTTGTCTGTTCAACTTCTTTCTTGGCCAATTCTTTTTCTGTATCAAAGTTTTGAATTTGACTCTGCAATTGTGCAATTTCTTGGTCTTTTTGAGCTAGTTTAGTCTGTTGTTTATTCATGGCCTTTTGCTCAGCCAAAGCCAGTTCCTGCTTCATCCGATCGTGTAGTTCCTTATCAAACTCTGCCGTTCTTACTTGGGATAAAAGTTCAGCATACTGACTTTCATTTACTGTAAATACTTCCCCACAATTGGGGCATTTAATTTCGTTCATAACGTTCCTCTTTTTAGACTTCTTTAACCATTATATCATGCCTGAGGGAAAATCAAAAACAGCGAGTCGAAACCCACTGTTTATCTTCTTTTACTTTAAATTTTTTCCAAGGCCAAGCGCAAGTCTTCAATCAAATCTTCTACATTTTCAAGTCCGATTGACAAGCGAATTTGGTTTGGTGTGATACCTGCTGCTTCTAGGTCTTTTTCAGACAATTGACCGTGAGTGGTTGTTGCTGGATGGACAACTAGCGATTTAGCATCTGCCACGTTTGCTAGGTCAGAGAAGATTTCTAAATGATCAATTACCTTACGTGCTTCTGCCTCCCCACCTTTAACATGGAAGGTAAAGATTGAACCCACACCTTTTGGAAGATATTTCTCAGCTAAGGCATGATAAGGACTATCTGCAAGTTTTGGATAGTTGACCTTTTCTACCTTAGGATGATTGACAAGGAAATCAACAATTTTCTCAGCATTTTGCACATGGCGTTCCACACGAAGTGAAAGAGTTTCAAGTCCTTGGAGCAAGAGGAAGGCATTAAATGGAGACAAGGCTGCACCCGTATCGCGAAGCAATTGAACACGGACAGCGATAATAAAGGCTGCTGCACCCACATCACGTGTGTAGCTCAAATTGTGGTAGCTTGGGTCTTCATCAACAAATTGAGGGAATTTCCCTGAAGCTTCCCAGTCAAAACGACCGCTATCAACAATCACTCCACCAATAGTCGTACCATGCCCGCCGATAAACTTAGTCGCTGAGTGAATTGCAATATCTACACCGTGAGAAAAAACGTTAATCAAATAAGGTGTAGCAAAGGTATTGTCAGAAACAAGTGGAATCTGATGCTTATGAGCAATCTCTGCCAATTTTTCCAGGTCTGGAATGTTAATCAAGGGGTTACCCAAGGTTTCAATCAAGACAAGCTTAGTATTTTCTTTGATAGCTGCTTCCACTTCTTCCAAATTATCCACGTCCACAAAGGTTGTGGTGATACCATAACGAGGAAGGGTTTCTTTCAAAAGATTGAAGGTACCACCGTAAATAGTTGATGCTGCTACTACATGGTCACCAGCATGGGCAAGAGCCAAAATCGTATAAGTCACTGCAGCCATACCTGATGCTGTTGCAAGAGCTCCAACACCACCTTCAAGAGCAGCGATTCGTTCTTCAAAGGCAGATGTTGTAGGGTTGGTGATGCGAGTATAGATATTCCCTGGTTTTCTCAAGGCAAATAGATCAGCACCTTCTTGCGTGTCTTCAAAAACGAAGGATGTTGTTTGATAAATCGGCACTGCACGAGACTTGGTAGCTGGATCCACAACTTGACCAGCATGTAGTTGCAAAGTTTCAAATTTAAAATCACGAGTCATAAGGCGACCTCCAAATAGTTTGATTAAGGATATTGTAGCACCTTAAGGTATAGTTTACAAATATCAGTTTTCTATATTTTGATATAAGAAATAGCTATTACCTTATACTCAATAAAAATCAAAGAGCAAACTAGGAAACTAGCCGCAGGCTGCTCAAAGCACTGCTTTGAGGTTGCCGGATAATACTGACGAAGTCAGTAACATATACCTACGGCAAGGCGACGTTGACGAGGTTTGAAGAGATTTTCGAAGAGCATTATTTTAAAAATGAAAAAAGCACGACTAAATCGTGCTCATTTTCTTAATCTACATAAGTATCTTCGTTTTTATTGAGGAAGGCATATGGAAGTCCCATCAGGAGACCACCACCAATTAAGTTCCCAATAAAGGTTACACCCCAGTGACGAAGCATATTTCCAACACCGAAGTTAGCAATTGAATCCGCAGCAACACTGAATTTTACAATCGCGAAAGAAGCAAAGTTCGCAGCGATGTGCTCATTTGTTAAGAATACAAACATGTAAATCGCTGACAAAACAAGCCAAAGCTTGGCACCACCATCTTTGACCAAAACAAATGAAAGAATCGCAATATTTACGAAAATATTTGCCAAAATTGCCTCAAGCAAGACTAATTCATTTGATCGGCCTAACTTCATTTCAACAACACCTGAGATGAAACTATCGTGAGTCAGATGTGCATAGGCTGCCGAATGAGCAAAGCCCCAACCTGCTATCAAAGCCCCGATAAGGTTGAACAAAGTACAGTAAAGTAAAATCTCAGCTGTTTTTCTCCAAGAGATTTTTTTCAAGAAACTACCAGCAGTCAAGAACATCATGTTTGATGTTACCAACTCAGCATTCAAGAAAACAATGTAGGCCAATCCCCAAGCAAAGACAAATGGGAAGAGGAAGCGTCCACTACCTGGTGCAATTTTGTTAATCAAGTCAGCCCCAACTGCACCAGCAGCAGTACTGAAGGTTAAAAACGCACCTGCGAACATGGAACGAATCGCATACTTAAATTTGCTTTGACTATAAAGACTTTCCTTCTTCTTACAAGCAAATTCAATCTTTGAGATAAATTCTGAAGAAACCATAATAAACTCCTAAACTTTTATTTGTGATAATTATAACATAAACCTTAGAATTAAGAAAGCGTTTTCTGTATTTCATATAGTCATTTAGTTTTAAAAAAGCACTCTAAACATTCAAAGATATTGGGGACTTCCCTTAA
>NZ_JUUO01000010.1 GCF_001074975.1 Streptococcus pseudopneumoniae
AACATGTTGACGAACCATGTCTAAGAAGGCAAAGAGTTTTCCTTCTTCCCTTCCTTCAACTTTTCCACGCTCAAGTCCACGCTCTAAACCTTTTTCCTCAGCTTGTTCCAAGGCATAGTCCTGTGCTAACAAGGCTTGTTCTTCTCGCATACGTAGTTGACTAAACATTTTCCTGTCCTCCTCGGACCAGCTTTTGTAGTCTAGCAGTTGGTCTGCCTGGCTGATGGCTCGCTCAGGTTGTTGGGTAAAGGGCTTGTTGCCAAAAAACTCCAACCACGGTTTACGAACCTCGTCTTTGCTGGTTTCTCTGTATTTTTTTAGTTCTAAGAATGCTATTACTTGTGATGGGCTGATAAGAGTGCCTCAAACTCAGCGACAGTCATACCCAACTGCTGACTTGCAAATTCGGAAGTTAAAACATGTTGACGAACC
>NZ_JUUO01000011.1 GCF_001074975.1 Streptococcus pseudopneumoniae
CATCAAGTAAAAGGAACAAAACCAAGAAAGGTTGATAGAGATAGACTTAAAAACTATCTTACTAACAATCCAGATGCTTATTTGACTGAGATAGCTGCTGAATTTGACTGTCATCCAACTACTATCCACTATGCTCTTAAAGCTATGGGCTACACTCGAAAAAAAAGAACCACACCTACTTTGAACAAGACCCAGGAAAAGTAGCCTTATTTCTTAAAAATTTTAATAGTTTAAAGCATCTAGCACCTGTTTATATTGATGAAACAGGATTCGATACTTATTTTTATCGAGAATATGGTCGCT
>NZ_JUUO01000012.1 GCF_001074975.1 Streptococcus pseudopneumoniae
TAAGGGAAGTCCCCAATATCTTTGAATGTTTAGAGTGCTTTTTTAAAACTAAATGACTATAAAATATGAACAAATTGATTAGGGAAATCAGATTAATTTCTAAAAATATTTTCAAAACCAAAGTGTACTGCAGTTTCTATTTTTAAAATGTTATTACATTATTTCAAAGCCTTCATATTGACATACAATTTAATTTTTAATATAATTCTTGCAGGAGGATACGTCTAATGAAAATAATAAAAAAATTGATGCAAATTGCATTAGCAGTCTTTTTCTTTGGTCTGTTAGCGACAAGTGTAGTATTGGCGGATGATGCTGATTCAGAAGGCTGGCAATTTGTCCAAGAAAATGGTAGAACCTACTACAAGAAGGGGGAACTCAAAGAAACCTACTGGCGAGTGATTGATGGTAAGTACTATTATTTTGATCCTTTATCTAGAGAGATGGTTGTCGGCTGGCAATATATACCTGCTCCACACAAAGGAGTTACGATTGGCTCTGGTCCAAGGCAAGATGTTGCTTTTAGACCAGATTGGTTTTACTTTGGTCAAGATGGGGTACTACAAGAATTTGTTGGTAAGCAAGTTTTAGAAGCAAAAACTGCTACAAATACCAACAAACATCATGGGGAACAATATGATAGTCCAGCAGAGAAACGAGTCTATTATTTTAAAGACCAACGAAGTTATCACACTTTAAAGACTGGTTGGGTTCGTGATGAGGGACACTGGTATTATTTACAGGAGGATGGTGACTTTGATGCCCGCATCAACAGATTGACTGTTGGGGAGCTAGCACGTGGTTGGACCAATGATAACTCAACTTGGTACTACCTAGATCCAACAACCGCTGCAATGCAAACTGATTGGAAACAACTTGGCAACAAGTGGTACTACCTCCGTTCATCAGGGGCTATGGCGACTGGATGGTATCAGGAAGGCTCAACTTGGTATTATCTAGATGCTCAAAATGGTGATATGAAAACTGGTTGGCAAAACCTTGGTAACAACTGGTACTACCTTCGTTCGTCAGGTGCTATGGCAACTGGCTGGTATCAAGATGGTTCAACTTGGTACTATCTAAATGCAAGTAATGGAGCTATGGCAACAGGTTGGTTCCAGGTCAATGGAAAATGGTACTACGCTTATAGCTCAGGTGCTTTGGCAGTGAATACGACCGTAGATGGCTATTCTGTCAATTATAATGGCGAATGTGTTCAATAATGAAAGAGGCGATTGTGAAGGAAACAATCGCTTTTTTTGTGAAAATATAATAAAATAGATAGGAGAGAATAAATACTTGTATGAAAAAATAATACTCTTCGAAAATCTCTTCAAATCACGTCAGCGTCGCCTTGGATTATATATGTGACTGACTCCGTCAGTCTTATCTACATCCTCAAAGCAGTGCTTTGAGCTGACTTCGTCAGTTCTATCCACAACCTCAAAACGATGTTTTGAGAAGCCTGCGGCTAGCTTCCTAGTTTGCTTTTTGATTTTCATTGAGTATAAGACGGCTTTTTCGTCTAGTAAAAGGAAAATATGACAAAAAAAGTTGGTGTCGGTCAGGCACATAGTAAGATTATTTTAATAGGGGAGCATGCGGTCGTTTACGGTTATCCTGCTATTTCACTGCCTCTTATAGAGGTGGAGGTGACTTGTAAGGTGGTCCCTGCTGAAAGTCCATGGCGCCTCTATGAGGAAGATACCTTGTCCATGGCAGTGTATGCCTCGCTTGAGCATCTAAATATCAAGGATGCTTGTATTCGTTGTCAGATTGACTCAGCTATTCCTGAAAAACGGGGCATGGGCTCGTCAGCAGCTATCAGCATAGCAGCCATTCGTGCGGTATTTGACTACTATCAGGCAAATTTACCTCATGATGTACTAGAAATCTTGGTCAATCGGGCTGAGATGATTGCCCATATGAATCCTAGTGGTTTGGATGCCAAGACCTGTCTCAGTGACCGGCCTATTCGCTTTATTAAGAATGTAGGATTTACAGAGCTTGAGATGGACTTATTCGCCTATTTGGTCATTGCCGATACGGGCGTTTATGGTCATACTCGTGAAGCTATCCAAGTGGTTCAAAATAAGGGAAAGGATGCCCTGCCGTTTTTACATTCCTTGGGGGAATTGACCCAGCAGGCAGAAGATGCGATTTCACAAAAAGATGCTAAAGAACTGGGACAAATCCTCAGTCAAGCGCATTTACATTTAAAAGAAATTGGTGTCAGTAGCCCTGAGGCAGACTCTTTGGTTGAAACGGCTCTTAGCCATGGTGCTCTGGGTTCCAAGATGAGCGGTGGTGGGCTAGGAGGCTGTATCATAGCCTTGGCAGCCGATTTAACACAAGCTCAAGAACTAGCAGAAAGATTAGAAGAGAAAGGAGCTGTTCAGACATGGATAGAGAGCCTGTAACAGTGCGTTCCTACGCAAATATTGCCATTATCAAATATTGGGGGAAGAAAGCAGAAAAAGAGATGGTTCCTGCGACTAGCAGTATCTCGTTAACTCTAGAAAATATGTTTACTGAAACAACCTTATCTCCTTTACCAGCAGATGCAAAGGCAGATGAATTTTATATCAATGAACAATTGCAAAATGAAGCAGAGCATGCCAAAATGCGTAAAATCATTGATCGCTACCGCCCTGAAGGAGCAGGTTTTGTTCGTATCGATACTCAAAACAATATGCCTACCGCGGCGGGTCTGTCCTCAAGTTCTAGTGGTTTGTCCGCCTTGGTCAAGGCTTGTAATGCCTATTTCAAGCTTGGTTTGACTCGGAGCCAGTTAGCGCAGGAAGCCAAGTTTGCCTCAGGATCTTCTTCTCGAAGTTTTTATGGACCACTCGGTGCCTGGGATAAGGATAGTGGGGAAATTTATCCTGTAGAGACAGACTTGAAACTAGCTATGATTATGTTGGTGCTAGAAGACAAGAAAAAACCAATCTCTAGTCGTGATGGGATGAAACTTTGTGTGGAGACCTCGACGACCTTTGATGACTGGGTGCTTCAGTCTGAGCAAGACTATCAGGATATGCTGGTATATCTCAAAGAGAATGACTTTGCCAAGGTTGGGGAATTAACGGAGAAAAATGCCCTGGCTATGCACACTACGACTAAAACAGCATCACCAGCCTTTTCTTATCTGACGGATGCCTCTTATGAAGCCATGGACTTTGTCCGCCAGCTCCGTGAGCAAGGAGAATCCTGTTACTTTACCATGGATGCTGGTCCCAATGTCAAGGTACTTTGTCAGGAGAAAGACTTGGAGCATTTATCAGAAATCTTAGGTCAACGTTATCGCTTGATTGTGTCAAAAACAAAGGATTTGAGTCAAGATGATTGCTGTTAAAACTTGCGGAAAGCTCTATTGGGCAGGTGAATATGCTATTTTAGAACCAGGGCAGTTGGCCTTGATAAAGGCTATTCCTATCTATATGAAGGGACAGATTGCTTTTTCTGATAGTTACCGTATTTACTCAGATATGTTTGATTTCGCAGTGGACTTGACACCAAATCCTGACTATAGCTTGATTCAAGAAACGATTGCTTTAGTGGAAGATTTCCTGACTTATCGAGGTCAAACTTTAAGACCTTTTTCTCTAGAGATTCGAGGAAAAATGGAACGAGAAGGGAAAAAGTTTGGTCTAGGCTCTAGCGGTAGCGTCGTTGTCTTGGTTATCAAGGCCCTACTGGCTCTGTATAATCTTTCGGTTGATCAGAATCTCTTGTTCAAGTTGGCCAGTGCTGTCTTACTCAAGCGAGGAGACAATGGTTCCATGGGAGACCTTGCCTGTATTGTGGCAGAGGATTTGGTTGTCTACCAGTCATTTGATCGCCAGAAGGTGGCTGCTTGGTTGGAAGAAGAAAAATTGGCGACAGTTCTGGAGCGTGATTGGGGCTTTTCCATCTCACAAGTGCAACCAGCCCTAGAATGTGATTTCCTAGTGGGATGGACCAAGGAAGTGGCTGTGTCTAGTGATATGGTCCAGCAAATTAAACAAAACATCAATCAGAATTTTTTAAATTCATCAAAAGAAACGGTGGTTTCTTTGGTAGAAGCCTTGGAGCAGGGGAATGCAGACAAAATCATCGAGCAAGTAGAAGTAGCCAGCAAGCTCCTAGAAGGCTTGAGCGCAGATATTTACACGTCTTCGCTCAGACAACTGAAAGAAGCCAGTCAAGATTTACAGGCTGTTGCCAAGAGTAGTGGCGCTGGTGGCGGTGACTGTGGGATTGCCTTGAGTTTTGATGCGCAGTCAACTGAAACCTTAAAAAATCGTTGGGCCGATCTGGGGATTGAGCTCTTATATCAAGAAAGGATAGGACATGACGACAAATCGTAAGGACGAGCATATCCGCTATGCCCTTGAGCAGAAAAGTTCCTATAATAGCTTTGATGAGGTGGAGTTAATCCACTCTTCGCTACCACTCTATGACCTAGATGAGATTGATTTGTCTACAGAATTTGCAGGTCGCAAGTGGGACTTTCCTTTTTATATAAATGCTATGACGGGTGGAAGCGATAAGGGAAGAGAAATCAATCAAAAGTTGGCTCAAGTAGCGGAAGCCTGTGGGATTTTATTTGTAACGGGTTCCTATAGCGCAGCCCTCAAAGATCCAACAGATGCCTCTTTTTCTGTCAAGTCTAGTTATCCAAATCTCCTCCTTGGAACCAATATTGGATTGGACAAGCCTGTCGAGTTAGGACTTCAGACAGTAGAAGAGATGAAACCTCTTCTCCTGCAAGTGCATGTCAATGTCATGCAGGAATTGCTCATGCCTGAGGGAGAAAGAAAGTTCAGAAGCTGGCAATCGCATCTAGCAGACTACAGCAAGCAAATCTCCGTTCCTATTGTCCTGAAGGAAGTGGGCTTTGGAATGGATGTCAAGACCATCGAGAGAGCTTATGAACTGGGTGTTCGTACAGTGGACCTCTCGGGTCGTGGTGGTACCAGTTTTGCCTATATCGAAAACCGTCGCAGTGGCCAACGTGATTACCTCAATCAATGGGGGCAGTCCACCATGCAAGCTCTTCTCAATGCCCAAGACTGGAAAGACAAGGTCGAACTCTTGGTCAGTGGAGGCGTTCGCAATCCGCTGGATATGATTAAGTGCTTGGTCTTTGGTGCCAAGGCTGTAGGCCTGTCTCGAACAGTTCTAGAGTTGGTTGAAACATACAGAGTTGAAGAAGTGATTAGTATCATCCAAGGCTGGAAAGATGATTTACGCCTCATTATGTGTGCTCTTAATTGTGCCACCATAGCAGATTTACAAAAGGTAGACTATCTTCTTTATGGAAAATTAAAAGAAGCAAATGATCAGATGAAAAAGGCGTAACCACCGCCTTTTTTCCATCTTCAGACCGAGGTGACTTTTTTGAATTGTGATAAAATAGAAGGGAGAGGATAAACCTATGAGAAAATTTCAAATCTTTTTATTTATCGAAGCCTGTCTTTTGACAGGAGCTCTGATTTTGATGGTATCAGAGCATTTTTCGCGTTTTCTGCTGATTCTATTCCTCTTTTTGCTTTTGATTCGCTATTACACTGGTAAAGAGGGCAATAACCTTCTTTTAGTGGTGGCAACCATTCTCTTCTTTTTCATCGTCATGCTCAATCCTTTTGTGATTCTAGCTATTTTTGTTGCGGTCATCTATAGCCTCTTTCTTCTTTATCCGATGATGAACCAGGAAAAAGAGCAGACCAATTTGGTGTTTGAAGAGGTGGTAACGGTTAAGAAGGAGAAAAATCGTTGGTTTGGAAATCTCCATCATTTTTCAAGTTACCAGACTTGCCAGTTTGATGATATCAATCTCTTTCGCCTCATGGGCAAGGACACTATTCATCTGGAGAGGGTCATTCTAACCAATCATGACAATGTCATTATCCTCAGAAAGATGATAGGAACGACCAAAATCATTGTGCCTGTAGATGTGGAAGTCAGTCTCAGCGTTAACTGTCTCTATGGAGATTTGACTTTTTTCAATCAGCCCAAGCGTGCTCTCCGCAATGAACACTATCATCAGGAAACGAGAGATTATCTCAAGAGTAACAAGAGCGTCAAGATTCTCTTGACCACTATGATTGGCGATGTGGAGGTGGTCAGAGGATGAAAAAACAAGCCTATGTAATGATTGCTCTCACCTCCATCCTGTTTGTCTTATTTCTGTCCCACAGCTTGATGGAAATCCTTGACTTTGACTGGTCTATTTTCTTGCACGATGTTGAAAAAACAGAAAAATTTGTTTTTTTGTTATTGGTCTTCAGTATGTCCATGACCTTTCTCTTGGTCCTGTTTTGGCGAGGTATTGAAGAGCTTTCTCTAAGAAAAATGCAGACTAATCTCAAGCGTTTATTGGCAGGGCAAGAAGTGGTTCAGGTTGCAGATCCAGATTTGGATGCCAGTTTGAAGTCCTTGTCAGGTAAACTTAACCTCTTGACAGAAGCGCTTCAAAAAGCAGAAAATCAGAGTCTTGCTCAGGAAGAGGAAATCATCGAGAAAGAACGGAAGCGCATTGCTCGGGATTTACATGATACAGTCAGTCAGGAGTTGTTTGCGGCTCACATGATTTTGTCAGGTGTAAGTCAGCAGGCTTTGAAATTGGATAGAGAAAAGATGCAGACCCAGTTGCAGAGTGTCACGGCTATTTTAGAAACTGCCCAGAAGGATTTGCGGGTTTTACTCTTACATTTGAGACCAGTTGAACTGGAGCAGAAGAGTCTGGTTGAAGGGATTCAAATCCTCTTAAAAGAGCTTGAGGACAAGAGTGATCTCAAGGTTAGTTTCAAGCAAAATGTAACGAAATTGCCCAAGAAAATCGAGGAGCATATCTTCCGCATTTTGCAGGAGTTGATTAGCAATACACTTCGCCATGCCCAGGCCTCTTGCTTGGATGTCTATCTCTATCAGACAGATGTTGAATTGCAGCTGAAGGTGGTGGACAATGGGATTGGTTTCCAGTTAGGGAACTTAGACGACTTGAGTTATGGACTCCGCAATATCAAGGAGCGGGTTGAAGATATGGCAGGGACGGTTCAGTTATTGACAGCTCCCAAGCAAGGGCTGGCGGTTGATATCCGTATTCCCCTGCTCGATAAGGAATGATAAAGGAGTAGAGATGAGAATTTTACTGGTAGATGACCATGAAATGGTCCGATTGGGCTTGAAAAGCTACTTTGACCTCCAAGACGATGTAGAAGTTGTGGGCGAGGCTGCAAATGGGTCTCAAGGTATTGAGTTAGCCTTGGAATTGCGTCCGGATGTCATTGTCATGGATATTGTCATGCCTGAGATGAATGGAATTGACGCGACCTTGGCCCTCCTAAAAGAATGGCCTGAAGCCAAGATTTTGATAGTGACATCTTATCTAGACAATGAAAAAATTATGCCTGTCTTGAACGCTGGTGCTAGGGGTTATATGCTCAAGACTTCTAGCGCAGACGAACTACTCCATGCCGTCCGTAAGGTGGCTGCTGGCGAGCTGGCTATTGAGCAAGAGGTCAGCAAGAAGGTCGAATACCACCGCAATCGCATAGAACTACATGAGGACTTGACTGCGCGTGAGCGAGATGTACTTCAACTGATTGCTAAGGGCTACGAAAATCAGCGCATCGCTGATGAACTCTTCATCTCTCTCAAGACGGTCAAGACCCACGTGTCCAACATCCTAGCCAAGCTTGAGGTCAGTGATCGCACTCAAGCTGCGGTCTATGCCTTTCAGCATCACTTGGTGGGGCATGAGGAGTTTTAATAGATATGCAAAAATAATATTGGAGAAATGGCTGAACTTAGTATCAAAGAAGCAAGAGGGTAACTTCTAAAACTAACTTCCAGTTTCTCACCACCTAGCATTTAGTATGAGAAAAACGCG